>CAYZRN010000030.1:0-5537 GCA_964480855.1 uncultured Candidatus Saccharibacteria bacterium
CAGATTTCTGAAGATATTTGTCAAAAAGGCTCCTACATCACCGCAGAGCGTCTCCGTTTCGAATTCAACGTCGACCACAAACTCACTCCAGAGGAACTCAAAACAGTCGAAGATCAAGTCAACGCTTGGATCGAGGCTGGCCTCCCCGTCTCCTGCAACGAATACGCCAAAGATTACGCTAGAAACACTCTGCATGCCCACGGCGAATTCTGGGACAAATATCCCGAAACACTCAAAGTCTATACCATCGGCGATTTCGACAACCCTGTTTCCCGCGAAGTTTGCGGCGGCCCTCACGTCGAAAATACCTCAAAACTCGGTCATTTCTCCATCAAAAAAGAAGAATCTTCTTCTGCTGGCGTGCGCCGCATTAAAGCTATTCTGGAATAAAAATTCAGCTTATGCTATAATGCGGGCATGAGTCGACACGGTAACGTTTTTCTTGGGCTGGACATCGGCACTGATTTTATCAAATCAGTTATTGCTCGTTCTGCCAAAAATTCACCTTTCGAAATTCTCGGCATCGGCCATGTCAAACAGGCCCGTGGCGCCATGAATGCCGGCACCATCATCAACATCCCCGCCGTCACCGAATCTTGCGAGCTTGCTATCCATGACGCCGAACAACAAAGCGGCCTAGCCGTCCATTCTGTTGTCGTCGGGATTGCCGGCGAGTTAGTTAAAAGCTCCACCTCCACTGTCCGCTATCACCGTGAGCGTCCCGACCGCCCGCTTTCCGACTCGGAGCTCTCCGTTCTTCTGGAACGCGTCCAGGAAACCACGCGCGAAAAAGCCCTGAAAGAAATCTCCTTCGAGACCGACAACCCCCACGCCGAAGTTTCGCTCATCAACTCCGCCATCGTCTCGGTCTCTGTTGACGGCCAAAAGGTCAACAACCCGATTGGCTTCAAATGCCACGAAGTCATTGTTGAATTCTATACCGCCTTTGCCCCCCGCGTGCATGTTCGCGCCATCGAAAAAATCTGTTCCGACCTCAATCTCGATTTGCTCGCCATCGCCGTCGATCCTTTCGCGACCTGCCGCGCCCTGCTCGGCGACGAAGAAAATGCTTCCACTCCATCCATCATCATCGACATTGGCGGCGGCAACACCAACCTCGCCATCGTTGACCGCAACGGCATCAGAGGGACCTATACCTTCAGTATCGGCGCCAAAAGCATCCATAACGACATCTCGATTTGGTTTTCTGGCCTAGAAATTGCTCTCGGCATGTTTCCGACCGTCGAAACTCTCCCCTCAAACATCTTGCTCTGCGGTGGCGGAGCCAACAATCTCGAGCTCCAAGAAACTCTCGCCATTGGCGACTGGTTTCACGGTCTGTCGTTCTCGCGCCGCCCCCTAATCAACCTCATCGACCCCTCATCTCTCCCAGATTTGGAAAATCATTCCTCCCGCGAACTTGATTCTACCTTCACTACCGCCATCGGTCTCGCCCGCATCGCTGTCGACACGATGGAATCCGGCAAAGGCGAAGGTTTCGCCACGAAAATCTCCAAAATCCTTAGTCACTAGGCGAAAATTCGACAAACTCCCCGGGTTTCAGCCCCGAAAGTTCGTATTTCCCAAAAACTTTTCTCTCTAGTGCGACCACTTTGTATCCCAGCGCCGCAAAAGTTCTACGAATTTGCCGATTTCTCCCCTCGTGCATCACGACTTGGAATTTTGTGCGCTCGTCATTCAATTTCGTCAGTCCCAATTTCGACACGCCATCTCCAATTTCCACCCCAAAATCCACAATCATTTGCTGGTGCAACGGTTCGAGTGGATGGTCGAGCTCGACTTCATAAATTTTAGTTTTCAAAAACTTCGGATGTGTCATCCGAAAAGCAAAATCACCGTCATTCGTGAACAAAATTATTCCCGAAGAATCTCGGTCGAGTCTCCCCACGGTTTTCAGCGTTCGATATTTTTCCGGCAACAGTTCATAAACCGTCGGGCTGTCTCCCTGTTGCCTGCGAGAACAAACATACCCCACAGGCTTATTTAGCGCCAAATAGAGAAAATTTTGCGAAAAAGGTATAATCTTCTCATTATAGCACACTTTGTCATTTTTGTCAATCCTTTGCCCTAATACCCCTGTTTTTCCATTCACAAAAACCTTCCCCCCAGCAATCAAATCATCTGCTTCGCGTCTCGAAACCCCCAATCTCTCTGCGAGGAATTTATTGAGCCTGAACTGGTCCATTTATCGGTCCTTGCGGCTCGGCTGGCGCAGCTGGTTGAGGAGCAGGTTGTGGTGCGCTTGCTACTGGTGTGGCAGGCTGAGCTGGTTGTTGTGGCGCAGCTGGAGCTGGTGCCGGCTCTGGAGCTGGTTGCGGCGCCGCGGCAGTTTGTTTGTCGCCCAAAACTTCGTGAATTGCGTTGATTACGTCCTCGATGCCGACTTGGGACTTGACGAGATAGCGGTCTGCCCCGAGTCCTTCTCCGCGCGCTCTCTGGTCCTCGGATGACAGCGCAGTCATCATGATCACCTTGATATTCTTAGTTTCTGGCGTTTGGCGCAAGATGTCTAGCATGTCAAAACCAGAAATTTTTGGCATCATCACATCCGACAAAACCAAATCCGGCTTTTCTCGCACAGCCACAGCAAGAGCCTCCTCGCCGTCTGCCGCCGAAGCTACTTCGTAGCCCTCTGCAGTCAGACGAATGCTATAGATTTCTCTCAAGCTGTTGTCGTCTTCGACTACCATTATTTTCGTCATATTTCCTCCGTTTTAGTTTATTGTATTATATTTTGATTGTTTTGAGTAGACTGAACAGCTTGTGGTTGGGGAGATTGAGGCTGCTGTGGCTGTTGAGCTTGCGGTGCAGGTTGGGCAGGTTGGGCTGACTGTTGCGGAGCAGCTGGAGCTGGTTGCGGCGCAGGTTGTGCGGGTTGAAGTGGTTGTACCGGCTGTGGCTGATGTTGCGGTGCGGGTTGCGCAGGAGCTTGCGCGGCCTGTTGTCGTTGCGCGAAAGCCATCACTTCTTGTAGCTGTTTCTCTTGCTGGGCTTTTTGGACCTGAATTTCATTCGCCAGAGCAATGCGCCGTTTGTCGTATTCGTCCCTCGAAAGTCTCGGCAGGGAAACGAAGAAAGTCGAACCCTTGCCATAGACGCTCTCCGCCCACACTTTTCCGTCCATCGCTTCCGTACGTTGTTTGACGAGATAGAGCCCAAGCCCCGTACCGCCAATTTCGCGAGTCTGGGAGTTGTCGACTCGATAGAATTTTTGGAAAATATGTTTCAAATCTTCGCTCGAAATCCCAATTCCACTATCCGCCACGGTGATAATCGCCCGTTTGTCGTCCCCCTGCACGCTCACCCAAACCGATTCCCCCTCAGGGGTGTATTTGAAGGCGTTTTCTACCAAATTCGAGACAATCTCATTCAAAAAATCCACGTCCGCAAAGGTATAAACTGGCTGCTGGACGGTGCGCATTGCCTGGTTCGAGCCTCTCGCCCCGAAGAAATAGTTGATATTTTTTTCTTTGAACTTGCTGGCATATTCGTCGGCGATTTTCTTGATGCAATCAGTCAATTCGACCGGTACCGAACGCGGGCGGATTTTGTGGTCGTCGAGTTTCGTCACATCCAAGAGGTCTTGGAATAGCCGACCGAGATGTTGGCTGGCGTTATGTGCCGCTTCGAGATATCCGCGCGCTCTCTGGTCAATCGTTGCGGTCTGGGGGTTCAAAGCCAACCCAAGATAACCCTCAATCGAGGCGACCGGCGTGCGCATTTCGTGGCTTGCAGTGGAAATGAACTCAGATTGAGCTTTTTCTTCTTCCTTTTCTTTCCCGATATCCCTCCAGGTAATGATTCGGTCCGAAGTTGGCCCGTCCGTCGGGATCACATCGAGCTCCACCACCACTTTTTTCCCACCTTCATTCGAGTTCAAAACAAAATCGCGGGATTTGAAATTTTGGTTGGTCTTCACAGCGTGGAGAAAAGGATTTTGGGCTTCTTGGATTTGCTCGCCGGAGTTGGTTTCTAGCTTAACGCAAAGAGAAATATCAAGCCCCACTGCCAGACTGCCGTCGCTCACGCCGATTATCCTCGCCGCCGCCGGGTTAATCATTTTGACAATCCCTTGTCCATCCGTAATCATCACGCCATCTTGAATCGAGTTGAGCGCCAAACTAGCCATCGCTAGCGCATCTGCGTTCTGTTCTGGTTGTTGGGCCTGGGGGACGGGCGACATTGGCGTCGTCGCAAAATCTGAAGATTGTTGGGATGATTTGTGGAGATTTCTAAAAAGACTCATTATGCTTTTATTTTAACACAAGCATCAAAAAATATGTTATATTTAAAGCATATGAATAAGGACGTTATTTCTATTGCACCAGAGGATGATATCACCGACATCATTGCCAAAATCAAAGGCTCGTCCCAAAAAATCGTCGCGTTGATTCCTCCCCAACCTGCCGGCATTCTTCGTAGTGCTGTCAACATCAAACTTATCGCCAAAGTCTCCGAAGAAACTGGAAAGGTGCCAGTTTTTGTCACCTCCGACCCAGCCATCTTGAAACTCTCTTCCGCCTACCATCTTCCGGTCGCCGAAAGCCTCCAATCTCGTCCTTCCGTCCCGACTGAAGAGGATCTCGAAACTCTAGCTTCCACCCCAGAAAAAGAGGCCGAAATCGCCGAAGAATTCGTCAAACCTCCTCGCTCGGTTGAAGAAGTTATCGAATCCAGCGATGTCGAAAAAGCAGTCCTCTCAGATGACGATGAAGAAGCCGATGAATCTGAGGATGATTCATCAGACGCCGACGAGGAAGATGAATCTGAAAAATCCGCCGCTTCCGCCGACAAAAAGTCGAAAAAGTCCAGCAAACTCGTTGCCAAATTCCCCTGGCTAGAAGGGAAGAAAAAACTCATTATCATCTCCGCTTCCTCTCTGGTTGTCGTCGTTGGCTTTCTCGTTTGGGCTCTAGTTTTCGCTCCGTTCGTCTCCATTTCTCTCTCTATTCGCACCTCGAGCAACAACTTTTCCGAATCCGCCTCTTTCACCACCACTGAATCCGAGGAAGATTCCTCGGCTGGCAAATTCTTCTTGAGAGAGGAGAAATTCGAGTCCGAGTCGAAAGCCGAGTTCGCCGCTACTGGCAAAAAAGACATCGGCAACAAAGCCACCGGCTCCATCTCTATCTCCGTCTATTTCTCCGAGGAAGGCACCGTCTCGATTCCTGCCAACACTTCCTTCAACTATGGCGGTCTCAACTATCTCGCCTCTTCTGACGCTAAAATCAGCTGGGATGGCGAAAAATCCTGCGAAAATGGCGATAGCATCCAAATCTTTCGCTCCGAAGGCTGCAAACAAACCGGTTCCGTCTCTATTGTTGCCGCCGAACCTGGCGAAAAATACAACATCGACTCCGGCAAACGCGACTGGGTGAGCAACTTCTCTAACTTACCAGCTGTTGTAAAAAATACAACAGTTATTAACACCGAAGCCATCTCTGGTGGCACCTCAAAAATCGTCACCATTGTCCAACAATCAGACGTCGACACCGCCCGTGGTAATTTCGCCGACA
>CAYZRN010000031.1:0-5413 GCA_964480855.1 uncultured Candidatus Saccharibacteria bacterium
GGACGGGACGAGGCCTTGGGCAGCGAGAAGATCGGCGCCACGCAGATGGTCGGCGATGATGCGCATTTCGTCGGTGTGGTATTCGTAGGTTTAGCCGGAAAGTGATTCGAGTTTTTCGATGATGGGTTTCATGAGGGAGATTTTGAAGACATCAAAGCTGCCCATGCTGGCAGCAGCAAGACGTTCGAGCCCGCCACCAAAGTCGACATTTTTGTGTTCGAGCTCTTCGAAACTGCCGTCTTCTTTGCGGCGATATTGCATGAAGACTTGGTTGCCGATTTCCATAAAGCGTGCACCGTCAGATGCGGGGTGGGACTTGCCGTATTTTTCGACGTCTTGTTTGTCTTCGCCGAAATCATAAAATACTTCCGAATCGGGTCCGCAAGGGTCGCCGATTGGCGTGGAATCGATGCCGCCGCCGCGTGACCACCAGTTTTCGTGATCGTCATAGAAGAAAATGCGTTCGCCAGGTTTAATACCGCGCTCGTCACCAGTTTTGGCGGCGCCGATTTCGGCGATTTTGGCTTCGATGCCATTTTCCTCGAAAACCCGTTGCCAGATGAAAGCAGCTTCGTCATCGCGTGGGATGCCGTATTTTTCGGAACCTATGAAACAAGTGACGTAGATTTTTTCTGGGTCGAGACAATTAAATTCGACAAGAAATTCGAAATAATTGCGGATTTGTTCTTCTTTGAAATAGTCGCCAAGCGACCAGTTGCCGAGCATCTCAAAAACTGTGGTATGGCGCGGATCGCCGACATCGTCGATGTCTTGGAGGCGAAGGCAAGGTTGGGAATCCGTGAGGCGAGTACCGTCGGGGTGCCTTTCGCCGAGCAAATAACGCAGAAGTGGCTGCATGCCCGAACCAGTGAAAAGTGTGGTTGGGTCGTTTTCTAGAACTAGCGGAGAAGGGGCGATGACTTTGTGCCCTTTTGCTACTTGAAATTCCAAATATTTTTGCCTGATTTCGCTTGCATTCATGGGGAATATTATATCACAACTGTGATATAATAGAGGCGTATCGCTAAAATCATTGTCAATTTTTGTACTGGAACGCAGACTAGCGGCCATGTTGGTTGTTTAGACGTTTCAGTTTAGGCAATGGTTTTAGCGAACACAACGTGGTCGCTATTTTTGTGACGACTAAACAAAAAACTAAGGAGGTAATATGGCAGAGAAGTTAAATCTGTCGGGGGAAAATTCACTAGCAAATAATGCTGGGGCGGTAGAAAGTTTTCCGCCATTCAACCCAGAACAAGCGGCAAGTTTGAGAGAACAAGACAGAGTCTCAGGAGGAGAACGAGCTGGCTTAGCGGTAAGCGTCGACGAAGCACGGAGACTTGGAGAGATGAGACTGAAAAATACTGCGGAAATTGATGCACAAGCCGAGCAGTGGCTAGCACAAGGCCGAGAGACGAGAGAAATTCGTTTTGAGGATGGCTTGACTCCGGAAGAAAAAACTGCAGCAAACGAAGGACATTTTGCTGAAATCCAGAAACGACGAGCTTTTATTGAACAACTTTATCCGGTGTTGATGGAAAACCGAGATTTCGATGACCCAGAGTTGACCGCTGTGCCAGATAGCATACGGCGTGAATATTCGCTCGGCGATTCTTTGTGTCGACACATGACACTCGCGGCAACAAGAAATTTCCAAGGTCGTGGAGATGTGAGATATCCAAACGGGATGATAATGCCGGCATATTATAGTCGTAGCGATGCGGGCAACTTTTTATGTTATCAAGAAGCACGGGAATTAAATGACAAAATCTTCGATCAAGATGCGCTAGCAAGTTTTGAGCCAAAAAGTCCAGATGCGGAAGCAGCGAGAGAACAACTCGATGCGTTAGTAAGTGAAATCCGAACAGCGAGCAGTTTGGAAGGGTTGGACATGCGCTCCTTGACCGAAGCTGGAAGAATTCCGGAAATTGGGACTGCTGTGGATTTGGAGACCGCAATCTCTTGGGATAAACTCGACGTTTTTCATACCGTGGCAAGAGAGCTAAACGCACAGGAATTTCAAATTCGGAATAATGCCGACCAAAAAGAAATTACTGATTTGGAAGGAAGCGTGGCACAAACTGAAAGTGAATATCAAAAAATGTCCGATGAATATGGGCAAGCGGGGATTCTCAAACGTGCGCGAATGTTCGTTGCTGGACATCGTCGTAAAATGCGAGCACTTAGGGCCGATGTTGATAGACAAAAAGCTGTTCTTCAAAAAATGCGTGAAAATTATGAAAGTAACTGGGGAAAATGGGACCCAGAAGAGCGAACTTTTCGCAATAAATAATTATTTAACAATCCCGCCGCCGAGGCAGATTTTGTCGTCGTAGAAAACGATGGATTGACCGGGAGCGGGGCGTTTGATAGCGGTTTCTAGAATGAGTTTTTCGCCAGCAAGCTGAGCGGGGATGAGTGGAGCGCGATGACGAATGCGTACCATGATATTTTTAGTTTTTGGCTTTGCGCGCAAAATAATGTCTTTGAGCGAAATTTCTCTGGTCCAAAGATTTTCGTTGTTGAGATTTTTGGAAACATAGACGAGATTTTTTTCGATGTCTTTTTTGACGACATAATAAGGTAAACCGCCGCCGAGGTTGAGACCGTGGCGTTGGCCGATGGTGTAGAAAACTGCGCCGTCGTGGAAACCGAGAACTTTTTCGGTTTCGGCTTCGCGGATTTCGCCGGGCTGGATGTCGATATATTCGCGCAAAAAATCTTTCATGCCAACTTCGCCAACAAAGCAAACGCCCATGGATTCTTTTTTGTAGGCATTTTGTAGACCTTTTTGGGCGGCAAGTTGTTTGACGTCGGGCTTTTGCATGCCACCAATGGGGAAAATCGTGTGGGCGAGAGCCTCTTTTTCGATGCGATAGAGAAAATAAGTTTGGTCTTTGTTTTCGTCGACGGCGCGGAGCAGATTTTCGCCGTCAGTTTGGGCGTAGTGCCCGGTAGCGATGTAGTCGGCGACTTTTTCGCGAGCGATGTCATAGAAGAGTTTGAATTTGATTTCTTGGTTGCACATGATGTCGGGGTTGGGCGTGTTTCCCTTTTTGAACTCCTCGAGCATGTAGTCGACAACTTTTTGTTTGTATTCTTTTTCAAAATCCCAAACTTCAAAATCGAGGTCGAGTTTGACGGCGACTCGTTTGGCGTCGGCCAAATCCTCCGCCCAAGGACATTTCATGCCCGGGAGATCTTTCGACCAGTTTTTCATGTAGACGCCGGTGACTTGGTAGCCTTGCTCTTTCAGAAGAACCGCAGAAACGGACGAATCAACGCCGCCGGACATACCGAGATAAACTGTTTTAGACATTTTTCATCATCCTTTCAGCTTCGGCTTGGACGGCGGATTTGATAGCGGCGGCAGCGGTGAGAACTTGGGCTTCGTCGTTGGTAGCGCCGAGAGAAATACGGAGCGAGCCGGAAATTTCGGCGGCGGAAAGACCAATGGCTTTTAAAACGTGCGATTTTTGGCCTTTCGAGGCGGCACAAGCAGCACCGGTCGAGACATAAATCTCTTGGGCCTCAAGCTTGTAGATGAGGCGTTCGGCGTCGATTCCTGGGAAGGAAAAAGAAATGAAATTGGCGAGACAATGTTTTTGGTTACCGAGGATAACAGGCTCAAGCTTGACTTTTTTCGCGTTGTGTGATATAATGAGAGGATGGGCCAATTCCTTGAGGAATAACTCCTTGAGACGGGCATATTTTTTGCGATTGCTGGCGAGATGGGATTTTGCTTCCTCGGCAGCGACGGCAAAACCGATGACTGCGGGGACATTTTCCGTGCCGGAACGCAAACCATTTTCTTGACCACCACCGAAAGTAATCGGTTTCAATTTGACACCGTGAGCAACATAAAGCGCACCGACGCCTTTCAGGCCATAAATTTTGGCGGCGTTGAGCGTCAAAAGGTCAACACCAAGGCGAGCGACGTTGATTTCGACGAGATTGAGAGCCTGGGAAGCGTCGGAGTGAAAGAAAATTGGAGTCGGGTCGGAATTTTTTAGACGATTTTGGCGCTCGAGATTGATAAGCTCGGCGATTTTCGCGAGAGGTTGGATGGTGCCGAGCTCGTTGTTGGCAAGCGAAACGGAGACAAGGCCGACGGAAGCGTCGAGTTTTGATTTCAAATCATCGAGGTCGATGAGGCCAGTTTTGTCGACTTTGATAAAATCATGGGGGAAATTTTTGGCGGTTTCGAGAACGGATTGGTGCTCGGTAGAAAGAACGAGAACTTTTTTGCCGGCAGGAAGACAAGTGAAAGCGAGATTTGTTGCTTCGGTGGCACCGGAAGTGATAACGAGGTCAGGAGCTTTAGCGCCGATGGTGTGGGCAATTCGGCCCTTGGCGTCGTCATAGAGTTTTTGGACATTTTTGGCGGGAAGATAAGCGGCGGAAGGGTTGAAAAATAACTCAGAAAAAAAAGGTTCCATTTCTGATTTGACTTTTTCGGAAACTGGCGTTGCAGCGGCATAATCAAGATAAATCATGCCTTATATTATATCATATAATGCATATTTTTAAAACTATTCTGCGTCTCGGGGGAGGAACTGGCTAACTTTGCCGTCGGAAGCGCTGGTGACGGTCAAGGTCGTCTCGGTCTTGCCGCCACGGTCGAGGGTGAAGGTAAAAGAATCTTCGAGGTCATAGAGCCAAGCGGTTTTGATTTTTAGGACATCGCCGTCGATTCCCCACTCGCAGTCAAAATATTCGGTGGAGTTGGTGGTGATTTGGCAAACACCGTCAGCCTCAAAAGTCCAAACGACGGATTCTTCGCCGAATTTTTGCCAAACGTGTTTCGAGATGAGAAATTCAGCGTCAGAAGAAGGCGTTTCGGCGAGAGTTTCGTCGATGAATTTGGTGATGAAAAAAGCGCCACAAACAACAACGGCGGCGGCGATAATTGAGCCAAAAATAACAATAAGTTTTTTCTTCATACCCTTATTGTAGCATATTAGTAAAGTTTTTCTTTGACGATTTTCAAATAGGCGTGGAGAGCTTTGCGGAAATTCTCGAGTTCGGAGCCTTCGATTTTTTGGTAGCCGCCAACTTTGGGCTTTTTGTAGACACCGTCTTTGCGGACTTCATAGCGGATGGTGATTTCTTTTTCTACGCCAAGTTCTTCCCAACTTTCGTGCCAAATCCAAATATTTTTCGAGCTACGGAAAAATTCGCGCTGATGACCGACGGGGATAGGACCGAAAATCGTGCGACCGAGCTCTGATTCGGCATTGATGAGATCGTTACTGGTGATGGTTTTGAATTTGAACTCTTTGGTCGGCTTTAGGGATTCGTATTTGAGGCGGAGTTTTTCCAAGGGAGCAAAAAAGAGTTTGTCGAAAGAATCTTTGGAGACACGACTGAGTGACTTCACTTTCTTTCTTTCTATAGTTCCTTTTGGAGAAGG
>CAYZRN010000032.1:0-5309 GCA_964480855.1 uncultured Candidatus Saccharibacteria bacterium
CACTTTGATTACCCCGTTCTATCCCAGCGAGTCCCACCAACTTGCCGAAAACGGCGCCATCAAAACCGCTCACGTCGAGAAAAACTACCGTGACTTCGGTTTCAACTTCATCGACACCATCAACATCCACTGCAACGACCAAATCACTCGCCTTGATGTTGTCGAAAAAATCCTCGGCTCGACCCGCATTCTTTGCATCACCGAACCGAATTTCGGCGAACTCTATTCTGGCCTTTCTGGTGGCGATCATCGTCTCTACCAAGAAGTTTCTCTCGGTTTCGGCGGCTACCAAGCCCTCAAATTAGTCGGTCTAAAACCCGCCATCATGCAACTCAACGAAGTCGCTACTTTCTTCGCCGCCCTTGCTCGTTTGGACGAACTTTCCTCGAGTGGTATGGATTTCTACGAAGCCGTCGTCTACACCCGCAAACACACCCTCTACACCAACCACACTCTCGTCCAAGCCGCCGAAGCCGAGTTCACCCTCGACCAATTCGAACGCTTCGTCTTCCCGAACCTAAAGTCCAAAGCCGTCAAAAAATGGCTCCGCGACAAATTTACCGACAACCACATCAGACTCAGCAGCGTCACCATCGAAATCGCAGAACTCCGTTCTGGTGTCTCGAAACTCCACGCTCGCGTCGCCAACTACCGTGACCTTTCTGGCAACAAGGTAAAATTCAAAGCCGTCACCAACGGCATCGATCTCAACACCTGGATTCTCCCCGAAATCCTCGACTTCTATAAATCCACCAAAATTCTCAATCGCTTCAACTACAACGCCCCGAACTACCAAGAAAACGTCGAACAAATTACCGCCAAAACCATCCGCGACCTGAAAACTCTCGGACGCAAAGTCCTGAACGACACTCTTGCTCGCCGCCCCGATTTTTACGGCAAAACCCTTCACGTCCGCGACAACGAACTAGTTTTCGACTTCAAACGTCGTTTTGTCGACTACAAACGTCCGTGGCTACCTTTCTCCGACAAATCCCGTCTCCGTGATATTCTCGAACACCACAACGCCCACTACATCCTCGCCGGCCGCGTCCACGAAGGCGACGACCGCATGTATGGCCGCCTCAGGGAAATTCTTGCCCTGGTCGACGCCGACCCGTTTCTCCGCACCCACGTCCACTATCTCCCCGACTACGACGAAGAACTCGCCTTCGCTCTCTCCGTCGGCTCGAACGTCACCATCAACACCCCCATCGTTGGTCTCGAAGCTTGCGGCACGTCTTGGATGAAAGATATCGGCAACCTTTGCCTCATGGTCTCAACCCATGACGGCGGAGTCGCTGACTGTCCCGCCAGCTCCTATCTCTCCATCTCCGGCAATTCTGAAGCCGAGGAGGTCGAAAGCCTCTATCTCCGCATGGAAGAAGCCGCCGCCTCTTGGAAAAACGATTTCGACCTCGAATATTGGGTCAAAACCGAACTAAAAAACTACCTGCCCGTCATCTCCGGCTCCCGCATGCTAAAAGACTACCTCGAATTTCTGTTCTAAACTTGCTTTTTTCGCTCTTTTTTGTTACACTAAACTTGACAGTCTGGTAACAGACTTTTTTTAATAGTAAAGGAGCATATGGCAAATATCACCAGAATCAAAGCCAAAGATCCGTCCAAGCCTCAGCCAAAAAAGGTTGAAAAACCCGTCGAAAAAGTCGAAAACACACCAAAACCAATCAAAAAAGAAAAAACCAAAAAGGAGAAAAAACCTTTCATCCTCTTCCGTCCGTTCCTCGCTCTTGGTCGCTATTTACGTGATTCTTGGCGCGAAATCCGTCAAGTTCGCTGGCCAAACCGCAAGGCCACCTGGAAAATGGTTCTCGCCGTCTTCATCTACGCCGCTATTTTCCTCGTTCTCATCATCGCCCTTGACGCCCTCTTCACCTATCTATTTAACTTAATCTTATCATAAGGAGTAAACATGGCAGTAAACCGTTATGACGACACTCGCGCTTGGTACGCAATCAGCACCTACAGCGGCTACGAAGACAAAGTCGCAGATTCTATCCGTCAACGCCTCAACAGCATCGAACTAGCAGACAAAATCTTCGATGCTATCGTCCCGAAAGAAAAACAAATCGAAATTAAAAACGGCAAACGCAAAGTTGTCGACAAAAAGATTTTCCAAGGTTATGTTCTCGTCGAAATGAAACTCTCCGATGAAACCTGGTATATCATCCGCAACACCCCTGGTGTCACCGGCTTCATCGGCAACGGCACCCAACCTACTCCAGTTTCCGAAAAAGAAATCGCCAAAATCAAAAAACGCATGGGCGTCGAAGATCCAAAATACAGCGTCAACTACGAAGTTGGCGAAGTCGTCTCCATCACCGATGGCCCATTCAAAGGCTTCGACGGCTCCATCTCAGAAATCGACGCCGCCAAAGGCAAACTAAAAGTCATGGTCTCCATGTTCGGCCGCGAAACTCCAGTCGAACTCGACGCTTTACAAGTTAAGCAACTTTAGGTATAATATATACCGTTACGCACCGTTTTTAATAAACTCTTAGAAAAGAAAGGATGAAGAGGAATTATCCTCTTTCTCAACAACGATATGGCAAAAAAAGTTATCGGCAATCTAAAACTCCGTATCCCTGGTGGTAAAGCCACCGCAGGCCCTCCGGTCGGTTCGACTCTCGGTCAATGGGGCCTCAACATGATGGACTTTATCAACCCATTCAACGAAAAAACCAAAGAATTCATGGGCAAAAACGTCATTGTCCACATCCAAGTCTACGAAGACCGCACCTTCGATTGGAAATGCCTTGGTCAACCAGTTGACGATTTGATTCGCGAAGCCATCAAACTCGAAAAGGGTTCCGGCAAGCCAAACACCGAAAAAGTCGGCAAAATCACCCGCGCTCAGCTCGAAGAAATTGCCAACAAAAAAATGGACCAGCTCAACGCTATCGACCTCGACGGCGCCGTCAAAATCGTCGCTGGCACCGCCCGTTCCATGGGTGTCGAAGTCGTCGACTAATCTGTTGCAAAAAAGTAAATAGCAAAAAACTATTTACTTTTTTGATGTTTTGTGGTATAATAGAGAGATAAACAAACACTTTTGTTTAAGGGGGTGCTCTTTATGCGCAATATCCGTGTAGATTTGCACAGAATGGTCGGTCACGTCATGTCAGAGAAGGATTGCGAGTTCGTCGAAAAAATCTATGGCGAAAAATTGAGGCTCGAAAACGAAAATCTTCAGCTCGAAGCCGAGATTGCACGTTTGAGAGAAGGACTCAGAACCAGATTTTACGTCCACGGCACAGAAATCCTCGTCGTCTCTGAAGGCAAGGCAAAAACGGTGGCCGTCACCAGAACCGGCGACGTCAGAGTCAACACACTGATCGAAATCAGCGAGGGAATCATCAAACTCTGACAAGGAGCGGCAACGCTCCTTTTTTTTCTTGCCGAAAAATGTGCTACAATACTCTCAGGTGGGAGTATCTTAAAACTGTGGTTATTTATTTTTTTGGAGGTGTTACGCATGAACATAGGTATCGTAGTCAGCAAAGAATTCGTTTCCGTCGACGGAATTCTCGGCCCATCGAGGCCAATCTACAAAGGAAAAATCAAAGCCCGCTACTATGCCCCTGATAACGAAGCCCGGAATTTCGGCATCTATCTCGTCCATTGCTCCATCGGCGAAATCGCCGCATCGGCCGCGACCCAATTCCTCATCGATAATTTCGCAATCGACCTCATCCTCAATTTTGGCATGGCCCATAGCCTCAATCCCGACTTCACTCATCCTTTGACCTGCATCGTCGAGCGAGTCGTCCACTACGACTTCGACGTTTCGCTTGCCCTTGGCCATCACGACCCAGGGAGCTATCCCCAATTCCGCAATTGCTTTATCCCCGCTTCCCAGCTCATCATCGAGAAACTCAAAGAAAACCCCGCTCTCCGCTTTGCTACTTGTGCCTCTGGCGACAAATTCATCCTCAAAGACACCAGAATAGCGAAGTCCCTGCACTGGTTCAGTCCCGACATCTGCGATATGAACTGCGCGGCGACCCTTTTGACCTGCATTTCGAACAAAATGCCATGTCTCATCATCAAGGGCGTCACTGATGGCTTCCACAACGGCATCGTCTCCACAGACACCATTTTCGATGCCGCCGCCGGCGCCAGTTTCAAGTTCGCTCTGGAAGTCCTACGTTCTCTCACCTAAACCACAGTATAGCCGTCCTCACGAGGGCGGTTTTTTCTTGCTTTTTTACGTCGGATATGCTAAAATATCCCCATTATCAACCATGTTGGGAGAGGTTGTCCGCCTCGCTATCACCACCGAAAGGAAGAAAAATGGCCGACAAAGCCGAAAATCTCGAAACTCCAGTTGTCGAAACCGCAGAAGTCGTCGTCACTGAAGAAAAATTTGCCAAATCCGGCAAAAAGTCCAAAAAACACATCGAAGAAGTCAAAGCCGAGGAAGAACGTCTTGCTCGCGCTGAAGAATTCAAAAAAGCCGAGAAGGAAGCCGCCGAAAAACCAAAAGGCGCTACCCCAATCACCCGTTCTCGCCTCGAACGCCGTGGCAAAAACTACAAAAAAGCTTTTGAACTAATCGAAAAAGACAAATTCTACACCCTCACCGAAGCCATCGAGCTCGCAGCGAAAACCTCTCCAGTAAAATTCGACGCTACCGTCGAAGCTCACGTTCGCCTCGGCGTTGACCCTCGCCAAGCCGACCAAAACATCCGCACCGCCGTCGTCTTGCCAAACGGCAACGGCAAAACCGTTCGTGTTGCCGTCTTCGCCCCTCTCGATGAGGCGAAAAAGGCCAAAGCCGCCGGTGCCGACATCGCTGAAGACGAAGAATTTTTGAAACGCCTCGAAAAGGGAACTATCGAATTCGACGTTTTGATTTCCACCCCGGCCTACATGCCGAAACTCGGTAAATTCGCCCGTCTCCTCGGCCCCAAAGGCCTCATGCCGAACCCGAAGGCTGGCACCGTCACCGCCGATATCGAAAAAGCCGTCAAAGAAGCCAAAGCTGGCAAGGTCGAATATCGCGTCGACAAACAAGCCATCGTCCACATTGGTCTCGGCAAAGTTTCTTTCGGCACCGAAAAGCTCCTCGAGAACGCCAACGTTTTCTTCGACTCCTTGAAGGCCAAAAAACCAGCCTCTCTGAAAGGCTCCTATGTCAAATCCGTCTTCTTGACCACTTCCATGGGCCCTTCCATCCCTGTTGAAAATCTCTATAACTAGATTTTTTCATCAACCAAAAACTCCCCACCTCGGGGAGTTTTTTGATACTCAAAACCAACGGCCTTGTCTTCCAAAGACCTCATACTCAC
>CAYZRN010000033.1:0-5145 GCA_964480855.1 uncultured Candidatus Saccharibacteria bacterium
TTGGAAACGCTTTTTGGAACGCAAAGTCCGCGAAAAATATCCTTTCGTTGGCACACCAATTTTCTTCAGTTTCCGCGACGACAAAGAAAAATCAAAAGACGCTTAAGCTTTATCTCCTCTTTACCCCATGCTAAACTAGCAGGGATAGGCCATAGTCTACGCACATTAAAAAGGAGGAGCTTTTCATGCAGAAAACAAATTATGACTTTATTGTCCCTGGCCTCGACGTTCTTATTGGTGACCCAGAAATCCTTGACCCCCCCCCAGGAAGCAAAAAATACGCTAAAACCCTTTATATCCCCGAGGGATATGTCCATCGCGTCATAGATTTCTACCACGAACAGTCTGGCCGCGGTGATGCTTGCCGCGAACTCACTTGTCGTTTCAAAACCATTCTCAACGCCATCAACGAGTCAAAATCCGGTCTTTTCACGCTCAAAAACGGCACCGTCGTCGATTTTGTTGATATCAGTAGTGCTCTCAACAACCTCGACTCCACGCTGTCGCCCAACAGCTCGAAAGACCAAGCCATCATTACCGCCAAACAACGCTTGTCTTGCGGTAAAAATGTAGCCATCATGACCGGCAGCGACCAGCTTGCCACCCTCGCCGCCCTTCACGGTATCCACGTCATCCAAATCAACCCCGATGTCTATACCGGTCGACGCAAGGTGAAGTTGTCTCTCGATCAGGCCTATCTGTGGTACAACCACACCCGACTCACCCAAGCCGACTGGCACGACACTTTCCCCGACCAGCCACCGCTTCGTCCCAACGAGTTCATCGAATTCATCTCCGACGACCCCAGCCGCTCCGACTATGGTTTCCGCCATGTCGGCCGCTTCAGCGCCGCCGAAGATGCCCTACTACCCCTAAAAAATTTCCACTTCCCCCACCAGAATTTCAGCAAAATTTACCCCCAAAACCCCGGTCAAGCCATGCTGATCGACGCCTTGCTCGCCCCGCCCGAAGAAATCCCGCTTGTCATCATCTCCGGTATCTTCGGCACCGGCAAAACTTTCCTCGCGACCGCCGCCGGCTACTACGGCGTCACCGAAAGTTCGACTTACGAACGCGTGTTCGTCTGTCCCCGCGATGGCGCTCTCGGCAAGGAAATCGGCTTTGTGCCCGGTGATGCCGTCGAGAAAACTCTCGTCAAAGCCAAGCCTATCATCGATAATTTGCGTAGCGTGCTAAAGCTCACCGCTCCTGCCAAAAAGCCAAAATTCGAGACCGAGGAGCAGAAAAACCTCGCCGCCTGTCGTGATTGCATCGACAAGCGCGTCGACGAAGCCCTCAGCAGCTTCTTCGAGTTCGAGTCCATCATCTACATGGGCGGCCGTTCTATCTCCAACAGCTTCATCATCTACGATGAGTTCCAGGATATGGAACGCTACCAAACCAAGGCTCTCCTCACTCGCATCGGCAACGGCTCGAAAATCGTCATCATGGGTGACCCTAGTCAGGTCACTAACCCCCATCTCAACCGTACTTCGAACGGCCTCAGCTATGCCGCCTCCAAACTCGCCGGCAAGCCCGAAGCCGCCATCATTACCCTTGAGAAAGACGAAATCGTCCGTTCTCCGGCCGCTCTGGCCATCGCCGATTATTTTGGCTAACCCCGCCCCCCTCGCAAGAGGGGGGATTTTTCTATTGCTTTTTTATCACTCTTATGGTATAATAGACATATGCAACTCATCGTCGGCCTCGGTAACCCAGGCAAAGAATACAATTTCACCCGCCATAATTTCGGGTTCCTTGCCCTCGATTTTTTCTTCAAAAAACAAAACCTCACCTGGGAAACGTCGGAAAAATTCCACGCGGTCTGGAAGAAACAGGGAAACGTCATCTATCTAAAGCCCCAAACCTTCTATAACGACGTCGGAAATTCCGTACGCGCTTGCTTGGACTTCTATAAACTCTCCGCCTCTGATATTTTAGTCGTTTGCGACGATTTCAACCTGCCTTTCGGCGAAACCCGCTTCCGCGCCAAAGGCTCCGCTGGCGGCAATAACGGCCTAAAATCCATCATTTCCCATCTCGGCACCGACGATTTTCCTCGCCTCCGCCTCGGTACAGGGAACGACGAGCTCAGAAAAAAACTCGGCGATACCGATTTTGTCCTCTCGAAATTCACCCCTGAAGAAAAGGAAAGACTCCCCGAAATCCTTCAAGGAGTCTCCGAAAAGCTATCTCATCTCTAGTCCGTGATAAAAATGTTGTAAAATTTACAACATTTTTATCTTCTCTATCTATCTTTTGCTAAATTTCACCTTTTTGTTCTTGCGACCGATGGCAATTTTTACCACAAAACCCAGCACAACCATCGCTGGCACCGTAATAAAAGCAATCTTCTTCATCCCCTCAATATTCCCGAACATCAACCCAGTATTCGGCGCCCCTGGCAAATTCTCCCCATCGCTAAGTTCAAAATAAAAATCAATTTGGAAATCCGCTTCTGTCAAAATAGTCCCTTTCTTACGCAAATCGGTATCTTCTGTCAAATCAAGATTCGCCGTCGGAGGCACAATTTTAACTTCCTTCAAAGAATAACTCGCCAAATTAAAGATACTCCTCAAGGTAGAATCGATAATCTCGTCCGTATCAATGGCATCACCGTAAAAAACCGAGCTATTGCAACGGTAGTAACCGCCGTAATCATTATCGGCTTCCTCCCATTCGCACCCATTCTGCAAATAGTAACTGCCATGGGACTCAACCTCCTCATCACCTCTCAAGAAAACCCTGTAGTTCATATTACCGCCACGAGTCTTTATAAACAACCCGTAGCCGCCAACAGACATGTTTATCGTGTATCCAGCCTTGCCATCAAAACTCACAATTTTTGACTCGCCGTCATACGTCGCAGGATAATCCGCATTTTCAATCAAAGAAGCTGTCGCGTCGATGAATTTAAGACCGGATAAATCCATTTTATATCCGTTATCCCCTTTAACCACATAGGCCGAAGTCTTCAAATACAACTCACCCGTATGAGTAATCTGCTCAAGTTCAGTATTTTTACTAAAATCCAACGAATATCCGTTCAAGCTACCAAGGTTAATCTCTTTCAACTTGGTATTATAGTCGAACTTCATATCATACAAATTCAAATTCGGATTACCAGCAACGTTCAGCCTTTCCAAATTCGTCAAAAGCACCACCCCACGAAAATTAGTCATTCCTCTGTTTTGGCAGTTCACATTCTTCACCTTGTCGAACTCGACATCGGCGATATTTGTTACGCTCATCGAGTTTTCCGTATTATACGCCTCAATCACACAGTTTGCCGAGTTATTATCAAAATAGCTCGACGACCCGACCGCCGATACCGAGAACATTGGCGCCGCCGACAGACACGTTGCCGCAGCAAAAGCTCCCAAAGTTTTTGTTATATTTTTTAGAGAAGTCATTTTTGTTTCCTTTTTATTTTTATTATCTCTACCTCTAAAATACCCCCCCCCCCCCGTTTTTTGTCAATAGAAAAAGTTCAAAAAATCACAAAATTCTCACGCCAAAGTCCACTGGTTTGCACCTAGCGCCCGCACCCGTCCTTTGATTTCCAGCATCGTCATCGTTTGGTTGAAATCCGACACTTCCATCCCTATTTTCTCCACCATCTCTCCGCCATCGCTCATGCCTTCCACCATCAACTTCAAAATCAGCGTTTCCGCCTCGTTATCCCCAAAAATCACCAGTTGCCCCGCCTGTTTTCTCGCTCTTTTGGCAGGGAAAAGATATCCAATCACATCTTCCACCCCAGTATATGGCTCCGCCCCCTGTTTTATCAATCTGTTGCACCCCTGCGAATATGGATTATTGATATTCCCGGGCACCGCAAATAATTTCTTATTTTGGTCTAGCGCATGCATCGCGGTGTTCAGCGACCCCGATCTTGTCGCCGCCTCGACCACTACTACCACATCAGACAACCCAGAAATCAACCTATTTCGCTTCAAAAAACTCCATTTCGGGTCAAACAAATCCCCTCTCCGATATTCACTCATCACCACCCCGCCCGTCTGGACAATCTTCTCTGCCAATTTTTCGTTCGCTTTCGGGTAGAGTTTCTCAATTTCCGTCCCCAGCACCCCAATTGTCACCCCGCCAGCATCCACCGCACCCCTGTGCGCCACCGAGTCAATCCCAAAAGCCAACCCCGAAACCACTACCACGCCCCTCTTCGCCAGCTCGAACGCCAATCTATACGCCACTTCCTCCCCATACCTCGTATTCCTTCTCGACCCCACAATCGCCACTGTTTTTTCCCGTTTTTCCGGCAATTTTCCCCAAAAATACAACATTTTAGGCTTAACCGCAATATCCGTTAACACCTCTGTAAATTTGTTCCCCTGGGGTGAAATTTGGTTGAATTTTGCCATTTTTGTGAAAAAAGTATTGACTTTTTTGCTCATGTGTGATATAATGGTTGTAGTTAGAGTCAATCCGACTCAAACTGTACCTAAAAAATCTTAATTCCTGTTAGACCCAGTCTAACAGAAGTTGCGTGCTTTTGAAACCCCTCAAGCTTAAAATTTCTCTTCATTGGTTTTAAGTTAAAAGTATTACCTCCACTTCGAGGGAAAACTTCGAAAGCATAGCAATCCCTCTAACCGGCGGGCCCCAATTTGTGTGAGGTGGGTCGCGCTTCCGGGGTTCTCCCGGTGTCAAAAGAGATGTGTTGCAGGGTGAAAAAGCCTCAGGTGATGCCCACCCTTACCTGAGGCTTTTTTGTGCGCAGCACAAAACCGAAGGTAGTGTGCAAACGCTACTCTGAGGCTTTTTTGTGCAAAATTTACCCTGAAGTTTGTGACGCAAACAAAACCGAAGGTAGCGTGCAAACGCTACCCTGAGGCTTTTTTGTGCGCAGCACAAAACTATCTATTTCTTTTGGTGCTTAACAACCAAGCCGACACCCGCACCAATGGCTAACAACCCAGCAACAACAGCCGTAGCTATAATGGCAATGGAGTTAATCTTCGCTGAGTGTCCCTCTTCGTTGGTCAAACGACCGGTATCAGCCGTACCCGCCTCTTCTTCCTCGTCGCTAGGAGCCGTCACTTGGGCAGAAACCCAGTTACCGCCATCATAGTTAGCACAGCGCAAAGTATAGTCGGCAACAGTCTCTACGGTGAATTCGCCGCC
>CAYZRN010000034.1:0-5098 GCA_964480855.1 uncultured Candidatus Saccharibacteria bacterium
GCGACCGTGACGGCGCATGACAAAGGCGGCGTGTCAACGGTTTTGATTGAGGTTAGAGACGACGAAAGTTCAGAAACAATCACCGAACGTTCGCTTGGATTTTTGATTGATGTCTTTGAGGTGGCTTGCGCGATTTCGGCAAAATTGAACAAAGTGAATCCGTTCGACCAACCTGGCGTCGAGGCGTATAAAAAAGAAATGATGAAACTTTTGGACAAAAAGCCAGAACAAAATACTGCTCCTGCGAAGAAGCAGAAGCAGTAGATTTTAGACTTTGTTGATGACGGGGATGACGATGGGGGTGTGGCCAGTCGCGTCGAAGAGGATGTGGGTGATGTCTTCTTTTATCTCTTCTTTCAAAACTTTGAGCTCGGGATCGGAAGAAATTGATTTGTCGGTTTTGATGCGGAGATAATGGCGGATTTTGCCAATGAGTTCTTCGGAATTGTCGAGATAAATAAAGGCGCGAGAAACAATATCCGGGGTTTTGATGAGGCGGCCGGTTTTTTTGTTGAGGGTCAAAACGATGACGAAGATGCCTTCGCGGGAGATGTGGATGCGGTCTTTGACGACGGCTTCGTGGACTGGTTTGTCGGCGTCGTCATAGAGTTTGTTGCCGACGGAAATGCGACCGTTTTTGCGGATTTTTTTGTCTTTGGTGAATTCGACAATGTCACCGTCGTCGCTCAAAATGATGCGTTCGCGCGGGATGCCGATGACGTTTTCGGCCATTTCGGCGTTGTGCTGGAGCATGTAGAACTCGCCGTGGTAGGGCATATAGTTGGTGGGGTGGAGGCGAGTGACGAAGTCGACGTGGTCCTCGAAATAGGCGTGGCCGGAAAGGTGGAGAGGGCCGAGATTGGTGATGTGAGACTTGCCGTTTTGGATGACGCTGGCGCCTTCGCGCAAGAGACCGTCAACCGTGGAAACGACGTGAGGTTCGTTGCCGGGGATGGGGTTGGAGGAAAAGACGATGGTGTCGGTCGATTTGATTTTGATGTATTTGTGGGCGCCAGAAACCATGCGGTTCAAAACGGCGTTGAGCTCGCCTTGGGAACCGGTACAAATAATACAGACTTTTTCGTCGGGAAGTTTGACGATGTCCTCCATTTTGATGATGGTGTCTTTCGGGACTTTGATGGTTTTGGTGCGGAGAGCAACTTCGATGTTGTTAATCATGGAAAAACCAGAGAAAGCGACTTTGCGGCCTCGCGCGGCAGCTTCTTTCAAAACGAGTTCGATACGACCAATTTGGGAGGAGAAACAAGAGACGATGATGCGGCCGGAGGCGTAGTTGTCCATGACTTTGCCGAGATTTTCGCCGACGTCATATTCGGAATGAGGATGATGGCCCGGAGAGTCGATGTTGGTTGACTCGTTGAGCATGAGGTCGATACCTTCGGTTTTGACGATTTCGTCGATGCGAGCATAGTCGGTTTGGGTGTGCATGGGGTTTTCTTCGTGGCGCCAGTCACCAGAAAGATAGATGGTGCCGTTTGGTGTGCGGACGACGATGGCGGTCGAACCCGGGATAGAGTGGAGAACGTGGATAAATTCGACGGAAAAATGTTCGGAGACTTGGAATTTTTCGTGTTTTAGGGGGTCGACGACTTGGTAATTTAGCTCTGGGACATCTTCGAGCTCGGACATTTGCTTTTTAATCATGCCGATGGTGAAATCGGTGCCATAAATCGGGGTCAAGAGATTAAATTTCGGCAAAAGATGGCGGCAGGCGCCGATGTGATCGAGATGGGCGTGAGTGAAGAGGATGGCTTTGACTTTGTCGCGATTGTCTTCGAGATATTTGATGTCGGGAATCATGTAGTTGACGCCAGGATAATCCTCGGAAGCGAAAAGTGAGCCCATGTCGACAACAATCATTTCTTTTTTGTATTCGATGACGGTCATGTTTTTGCCGATGCCGAACTCGCCGACACCGCCGATGGGGATGATGCGGACTGCATCTGGGTCGGGACGGGCGGATTTTACCTGGGAGTTGGTGACTTGGACGCCTTTGAAACCGTTATAGCGAGATTTGTTGACAGGAAGGCCGATGATGTGTTGGGTGGCTTGGGCGTTGACGTCTTGGGAAAGCATTTTTTGGTGGTGCACCATTTCGCCTTTTCTGGTGCTGACAGAAAGGTTGATTTTGCGCTGGTCGGAAGATTTTTGGGCATCCTTTGGCTGTTTTTGGGACTTTTGTTTGGAAACTTTCTGGTTGGACTTTTGGTTGAGTTTTTGGTTGCGGCCACGGACTAATTTCGCATCTTTGCCACCAGGGGCAAAGTTGGAGTTGAAATTGCGGTTTTGGGCTTCTTCAAATTGTTTTTTGATATCCGGAAGTCGTTCGGCGCGCATTTTTAGCAAATGGGCCCGACGCTCTTCTTCTTGTTTGTTCATAAAAAATCCTTTTGTTTGGTTGTTAAATACAAGAGAAATTAGTATTTTTATTGTAGCAAAAGGATTATTTTTCGTCAAGGTCGTCCGCGGGGGCGGCTACAACTACAGCTATGGTAGTCTGCACGTCAGAGGTAGCTACGGGCACTACTGGGAGA
The DNA here is from genome assembly GCA_964480855.1 of uncultured Candidatus Saccharibacteria bacterium. Taxonomy (GTDB): domain Bacteria; phylum Patescibacteriota; class Saccharimonadia; order Saccharimonadales; family Saccharimonadaceae; genus Nanosyncoccus. The sequence goes on from CAYZRN010000034.1 coordinate 2,556, forward strand.
GTAAAGTCAGCGATGCAGCGCACGTGTACCGCTTGAACTTCGGCTCATCGCGCTTGGACCCCCAGTACAACGGCTACGGTAAGGGCTACGGGTACTCAGCTCGCTGTGTAGCTAGATAAGTAGGGAGAATAGAATAGATGCTGCGGCGCTTACATAATAGGCTGTAACAGAGATAAAACATAAGCAGTATTGACTTTTTGGGGGATGTGTGGTATAATGAGGGGTATAAGGTCTTTGGAAGACAAGGCCATTGGTTTTGAGTATCAAAAAACTCCCCGAGGTGGGGAGTTTTTGGTTGTTTGGTTTATTCGTCTTGGTCTTCGATGGCGGAGAGAAGAGCGTCTTCGACGTTTTGTTTTTTCTTCTTTTCCGGAGCCTTGGCGAGTTCGATGTCGATTTCGTAGCCGGTGAGTTTGCTGGCAAGGCGAACGTTTTGGCCTTGGCGACCGATGGCGATGGATTGTTGGTCTTCTGTGACGAAAACTTTGGCGTGTTTGCCGTTGATTTCGACTTTTGTGACCTCGGCCGGAGAGAGGGCTTCACGGATATATTCGGAAGTGTTGTCGGACCAGTTGATGATGTCGATTTTTTCGCGGTCGCCGATTTCGTTCATGACGGCTTGGACGCGGACGCCACGACCACCAACGAAAGTACCGACTGGATCGACGCCGGGGACGTTCGAGGAGACAGCGATTTTTGTGCGGCGACCGGCTTCGCGGGCGATGCCTTTGATTTCTACGGTGCCGTTTTCGATTTCGGGGACTTCTTGGCGGAAAAGATATTCGACAAATTCGGCGCAACCGCGAGAGAGGATGAGCTGGGCGCGGGCGTCTTCGCGTTCGACATTTTTGACGTAGACTTTGACGCGGGAGCCGACGGAATAGTATTCGCCGTCGATTTGTTCAGAGCGAGGAATGATACCGTTGGCTTTTCCGAGGTCGACGCGGACGAGCTTTGGCTCGACGCGAGAGACGACGCCGGTCATGACAGTGCCGAGTTTGTCCTCGAACTCGGCCAAGATGACATCGCGCTCAGCTTCACGCAGGCGAGAAATGACGACTTGTTTGGCGGTCATCGAGGCGACGCGACCGAAACCGGTGACTTTGTGTTCTTCTTCAACGATGTCGCCGATTTTCTTGCCCTTGCCGGCGGCGGCAAGAGGAACTTCTGTGGCGGGGTTGTAGGCGACGTCGTCTTCGATGACTTCGCGGGCGACATAAACATAGGCTTCGCCTGTGTTCAAGTTCAAAGTGGCGCGAACGTTCATTTCTTTGTCGCCGTTATCTTTGCGCCAAGCGGCGGCGATTGCAGCTTCGATGATGCCAAGGACAATTTCTTCAGGAAGATTTTTTTCTTCGGCGATGATTTTGACCATTGAGGTCATTTGTTTGAGGTCGAGACCATCCATTTTTTACTCCTTTATAATAAAAACGCCGTCCTTTTTCAGGCCGGTCGGATAAGAATACTCTTTTAGTTTAGCTCTTGAAAAGTTTTTTGTCAAGTTTTAACTTGTCGACGAAGGTGGTGATGGTTTTGATTTCGCCAGAAACTTTTTCGAGTTCGGCGGCTTCGTCAATTGGGTTTTTGTAGCTGCAAGGCTCGAAACTATCTTGGCCGTTTTGGAGGGCGATGTGGAGGGTTTTGTCGATGAAACAGAGCATGAGGTTGCCGGAAATGTTGTCGCCGAGCCATTCGATTGCTTCGATGAAAGCTGGGTCGAGGATATAGAACGCCTCGAAACCGTCTTGGGCGAAGATTTTGAACTTTTTGTTGAAGGTGGTTGACTCGACTTCGAGTTTTTTGGGGCGTTTGCCGTTGCCAGTGAAGGGGTTGTGGGAATAGCTATGGAAGCCGCGCTCGACGACTTGGAGATTGGCGGTGAAGTCGCGACCAAATTCGAAAATCATCCATTTGCCGCGAAGATAAGTCGTGGTCGAGGTGTTGCCGTCGGAGTCGGTGGTTTCGTGTTGGATGAGGACGTCAGCTTGGGAGAAAGCGATGTCTTTGTATTTGCCGAAGGTGAGGTCGTTGGAGTGGTAGCGATTCCCCATTTGTATCATGTGAGTGGCGGCGACGACGTCGTGCGGGATGCCGGAATTTGGGGTGTAGGTCAAGTGAGTGAAAGTTTTTTCGAGGCTGGCGCGGACGAAATAGTCTTTGTAGGCGGAGCGATAGGCGAGGTGGAGTTTTCTGGTCGCGAGGGCGCGGGTGATGAGATAGGCCATGAGTAAGAAAACGGCGATTTGGAAAGCTGGGACGAAAAAGAAAAGGGCGCCGAGGGTGCCGGCAGAACTTTTTAGGACGACGAAGACGGCAACGAGAAGAAGGACGCCAAGCAAGCTAAGGGAGATGATGCCGAAAATGAGATTGATGAGATGGGTGCGTTCTTTGAGTGCGAGGCGGGCAGATTCGAGATCTTTGAGGGTCATGGTTTTATTTTAGCAGAACTTGAAAAGATTGGCGAGAGAAGTTATAATATTTTTGTGGGACCATCGTTCAACGGATAGGACATATCCCCTCTAAGGATACAATGCTGGTTCGAT
>CAYZRN010000035.1:0-5051 GCA_964480855.1 uncultured Candidatus Saccharibacteria bacterium
TCCATTGTCTTCGACGAAGCCGAAAATCGCATGCACACTATCAAAGCAGTAATGTTTTCAACGTTATACAAAAAGGAGGAAAAATAATGAAAAGTTCAATTTCGAATTTTAGCGAAATTGCACCTTTGAAGAAGGTTTTAATGCACCGCCCTGGCGATGAATTTCTCAACCTAACCCCGAACACCCTAGAGAGATTATTATTCGACGACATTCCTTATCTCAAAACCGCCCAGCAGGAACACGATGCCTATGCCAACGCTCTCCGCGCCGAGGGCGTCGAAGTAGTCTATCTTGTTGATTTGGCTGCCGAAGCTCTCGATGCCGGTGGTCGCACTGTGCGCAAGAAATTTTTGGAACAATTCATCGCCGAAGCTGGCGTCACTTCTCCGAAGGTCGTCAAACACTGTTTTGATTTTCTGAACAGCATCAAAGATACCAAAGCCATGATCCAAAAATGTATCGCTGGTATCGACATCTCCGAACTGAAAAAACTCGGCGCCGTGTCCGGCTTCTATGCCACTCGCGACACTGGCAAAATGATTATCGACCCAATCCCGAACATCTATTTCCAACGTGATCCAATGGCCACCGTCGGCCATGGCGCCACCTTGCACAAAATGTGGTCAGTCACCCGCACACGGGAGTCGATTTTCGCCGAATATATTTTCAAATACCACCCGTTCTATGAAGACACCAAACTCTACTACGAACGCACCGAACCATATTGCATCGAAGGTGGCGACATCCAAGTCCTTTCTAGCGAAGTCGTGGCCATCGGCATCTCTCAACGCACCGAGCCAGACGCCATCGCCAACTTTGCTCGTCGACTTTTCAAAGACAAGTCCAACAAATTCAAATACGTTCTCGCCATCGATATTCCTGACGAAAGATCTTTCATGCATCTCGATACTGTCATGACCCAAGTTGATGTCGACAAATTCGCCGTCCAAGATGCCATCATGGACATCTCGACCATCTACGAAATCACTGCTGGTCGTGGCGGCGAAATCGAAATTGTCGAAATCCACCAAAGTCTCCAAAAAGTTTTGGAAAAATATCTCCATCTCCACCATGTCGAGCTTATCAAATGCGGTAATGGCAAACGCATTGATGCCGAGCGCGAACAATGGAGCGACGGCGTGAATTTGCTTTGTGTCCGTCCGGGCGTCGTGGTTGTCTATGATCGTAATTTTGTCACCAACCAAACTCTCCGCAAACACGGCATCAAAGTTATCGAAATCCCGAGCTCCGAGCTTTCTCGTGGCCGCGGCGGTTCGCATTGTATGACTATGGCACTAGTCCGGGAGGAAAGTTAATGAAATAAGGAGGAGAAAAACTAACGCAAGACAAAAACCAGAAACTAATATTAACTAAAAGGATAAAAGGAAATGTTTAGAAAGAAAAATCGCAGCAAGAAACGCAGTCGCGCGATGCTTTCCGCCTACTCGATTATCATGGTTTTGATTATCTTGCTAGGCGTTCTCTCGCATGTATTGCCTGCCCCTCAATATATCGGGGCCTTGCCTGAGGAAGAAGAAGCTCCTCTCATGGAAGCTGGTCCGCTCGGCGAAGCTCCAGTGGATTTGCCACCCGAAAAACCGGAAGGTGAACCGGCAGAACTTTCTGCTCCAGTAGAACTCCCAGCCGAAGAAACCGTTTTGGCTGAAGGCGAAGCGCTCGACGAAGCCATTTTGCCAATGGAACGTCCAGAAGAACCTCCAGTAAAAGAAGAAGCTGAACCAGAAGTCTATGATTCCAAAGCCGCCTGTGAAGAAGTCTACGGCGAAGATGGCTGTGTCATCGTCGACGGCTCTGGCGTTGTTGGTGCAGAGGTCTACCAAATCCTCATGTCTCCAATTCTCGGTTTTGCTGACGCTATTGATGTTTGTATCTTCATCATGATGCTCGGCGGTCTTCTTGCCGTTGTCGCCAGAACCAAAGCTCTCGAAACTGGCATCAAGATTCTCGTCCAAAAACTTCATGGCAAAGAATATCTTTTGATTCTCTTGCTCATGTTCATCTTCTCCATTCTCGGCACAACCTATGGCTTCCTTGAAGAAAGCGTCGGTTTCTACGTTCTCATCGCCGCCACCATGTTCGCCGCTGGTATGGATCCACTCGTTGGTGTTGCTACCATCTTGCTCGGTGCTGGTTCGGGCGTGCTTGGCTCCACCATCAACCCATTCGCTACAGGCGTCGCTCTTTCCGCTATGAAAGATGCTGGTATCGAATATAACCAAGGTACTATCATCCTCATCGCCGTCGTCTTGTGGCTCACCACTCTTGCAGTTTCTGCTTTCTTCGTCATCAAATACGCGAAAAAAGTTCAACGCGACAAGGGTTCAACTTTCCTCAGCTTGCGTGAACAAGCTGCAGCCGAAAAAACCTACGGTAAATTCCTCAAAAACCAAGATGATTCCGACAAACTTTCCGGCAAACAAATTGCCACTCTCGTCATCTTCAGCCTCACCTTCCTCGTGATGATTGTTGGCTTCATCCCATGGGGCGAATTTGGTATCACCTTCTTCGATTCGTGGACTGGTTGGCTCACTGGCTCCAGCCTCGGCAACTGGTGGTTCTATGAAGCTGCCCTCTGGTTCTTGCTTTGTGCCATCCTTGTCTCGATTATCAACCGCCAAGGCGAACACGGCTTTGTCGATGCTTTCATCGACGGTGCCGACGACATGATTGGTGTTATCCTAGTCATCGCCGTCGCTCGTGGCGCATCGGTCTTGATGTCCGAAACCGGCCTAGATAATTATATTATCTACAACGCTTCGAACTTCCTTGCTACTTTGCCAGAAATGGCCTTCGTCCCACTCAACTATCTCCTCCACGTTGTTCTGTCGGTCCTCGTCCCGTCATCTTCCGGCCTCGCCACCTTGTCGACTCCAATCATCGCGCCTGTTGCTGCCAACCTCGGTTACAGCACCAACGTCGCTGCGATGACTATCGTCGCCGCCAACGGTCTCGTCAACTTAATCACGCCGACCTGTGGCGCCATCATGGGTGGTCTCGCCCTCGCCAAAGTCGATTATCCGACTTGGTTCAAATGGGGAATTAGAGTAGTCATTGTTATTGCCATCGTCAATATCATCACTCTCTGTCTCTTCTCTATCTAAAACAAAAACTAAAAAGCCTCAGTTGAAAAAACTGGGGCTTTTTGTGCTATAATACGCTTATGGCTAATCTTCACTATGACGGCCCTGTCGTTCTCGTCATCATGGACGGCGTCGGTTTGAGCTCCCGCATCGAGGGCAATTCTCTCGCCTTCGCCCATCTCGAATTTCTCCGTTCCGCCATGAAAATCTACCCCGCCCTTTCCATCGGCGCCTCTGGCGAATACGTCGGACTTGTCGCTGGCCAAATGGGCAATTCCGAAGTTGGCCACAACACCATCGGTTCTGGCCAAATCCTCAAACAAGGTTCGTCTCGTGTCGAATCTTTCTTTGAAACTGGCGAAATTTGGCAATCTTCAGCTTGGGTTGGTGCCATAGAAAACATCAAAAACCACAATTCCACCCTCCATTTCGCTGGCATTTTTTCCGATGGTGGCGTCCATAGCCACATTTCCCATCTCGAATACATGGTCACTGAGGCCGTCAAAGAAGGAGTCAAAAAAATCCGCGTCCACATCATGCTCGATGGCCGCGATGTCCCTCCTCAGTCCGAGCCGAAATATATCAACCGTTTTGAAACTTTTGCTAAATCTTTCGCCGATTGCGACATCAAAATCGCCTCTGGCGGTGGCCGCATGACTACCGTCGCTGATCGCTACGAAGACGATTGGTCGCGTGTCGAACGCGGCTGGCACATGATGGTCGACGGCACCTCGAAAAACGTCTTCCACTCCGCCGCCGAAGCCGTCGAACATTTCCGCCGCGAAGACCCGTCGGTCCAAGACCAAAACCTCCCCGACTTCATGATTGTCGACGCCGCTGGCGCTCCCGTTGGCAAGGTCGAAAAAGGCGACTCTTTCGTTTATTTCGACTTCCGCGCCGATCGCGCCATCGAAATCTCCATGGCCTTCACCTACCGCGACTTCCCTTACTTCGAGCGAAAGAACTACTCTCCCGACGACGTCTATTTCGCCGGCATGACCGAGTACAATTCCGACACTCACGTCCCCGAGCACCAGCTCGTCCCCCAGGTCGAGTACCACGACACTCTGAATTCTCTCCTCGGCGCCGAGGGAATTTCCCAACTCGCCATTTCCGAGCCCTCGAAATACGGCCACATCACCTACTATTTCAACGGTAACTCCTACGAAAAATCCCCGCTCGAAGAACACATCCGCATCGATTCCGACGAACTTCGCTATAATTTCGCCCCCTGGATGCAAGCCACCAAAATCACCGACACCGTCCTCGAAAACATGGAAAACTATCGTTTCATCCGCATCAACTACCCCAACGGCGACATGGTTGGCCACTACGCCGAGCTCGAGCCTGGTATCGTTGCCGTCGAAACCGTCGACCTTCAGCTTCAACGCCTCGCCAAAAAGCTCGACGAGCTTGGTGGCATGATGCTCATCATCGCCGACCACGGTAACGTCGAAGAACTCATCGACAAAAACGGCGGCCCCATGACGTCCCACACCACCAATCCCGTCCCCTGCATTTTCTACGACAACACCAAAAACCGCGCGCACTATCGTCTCAAATCCCTCGAAAACCCCGGTCTCGCCAACATTTCCCCCACCCTCGCCCTTTTACTCGGTCTCGACCCGTCCGCCCTGCCGAAATCCTGGCACCCACCTCTGATAGACTTGACAAATTGACGAAAGTTTGATATAATGAAAGAATAGGCCGTTTTTCGGTCTCTTTTTCTTGCATTTTTGCCCTGGACTTTTCCGGGGGGGGGGGGGTAGAATAAGCCTTAAGAGTTATTTTTTCAAAAAACAAATATAAAACAATAAAAAAGGAAAATATGGAAACAACGGCATTCAAATTAGTTCTGTCGCAACAAAACATTCCTTCTGTCCCGGATACCGGGTTGCTCACGAGGATTGGTTTGGGCGGCTCTCTCGACGGTCGCGGTCTAGGAATTAT
>CAYZRN010000036.1:0-4922 GCA_964480855.1 uncultured Candidatus Saccharibacteria bacterium
GTTTGATTGGATCATCAAGATTCTTGCTCGTGAAGGCTGGAATGTCTGATTTTCAACCACAAATAAGTCAAGATTAGGGCCATCACGGCTGTTCCACTTACGCGGTAAACCGTATCCGCCAGATAAATCCAGCTGCATTCTGCAATACTCTCCGCGCGTCGTTCTTCCGGCAGCTGATACAGCTCCGCAGGCTGCAGCTTCACCCGGTACAGACTGTCATCTGCCGGATTCCATGGGCGTTCGACGATAACATGCTCTGTTTGACTCAGATACTGTTTCGGATCATCCGGAATGATCTGTTCCCGGGTGAAGATGAGGCCTTTTCCTTCCAATGGAACTGTCTGGTTTTGATCAGCCTGTGCCGCTTTGCGGTCCTCCGGCAGCTGATAACTCCCTGTCGGGACGTCGATTACTTCAACACCGTCCGGATAAACCGCGCCCGGTTCATATCCACATTCTGCAAGTGCACGGAAATATGTGAGGATACTGTCCACATCATCCAGTTCTGCCCCGATTTCAGCAGCATATTTTATATCCCGTACCGTGTGTCGGGCCGGTGCGCCGTCTTCCGATTCTTTAATTTCCTCCTCTGCGGGAACAGCAGCGCGCAGTGACCGGACCGCCTCCTCACAGCGCTGCAGCCGCAGATCTGTCAGCAGTTCACTGGTTTCATGCGAAGGTCTGGCCTGAAGAAGGATCTCTATGGCCTCCTGTATTCTTCCATCTGCCGCCTCCGCCCTGCTCCATGACAGATAGGTCTCCTGTTCTCTCCGGGAATTCTCAGGCTTCCGCCAGAGTCGGATCTCGAGCACACTGCGGGTATGATGAAACTGGCGCGGCTTATCTCGTGGTATTATCCGGAGGTAATCGGGAAAGCCTTGCTCGACGATTTCATCTTTGGGGCTGAAATTCATGAAATGGGGGAGCGCACCTCTGGGGATATCCTCGACGACGGCACTCGCAACGATGCCGAAAAGGATGCTCTCGAGACCAAAATCATTGAGACTTATCTCAATCTCGCCCCCGAGCCGGAACGTTTGCGCGGAATTAGGATTTTTGGCGAAATGCGCGACAAAACCACCGAGTTTGGCCGCACGCTCTATTGTCTCGACAAAACCGAGGCGATTCTCCAAGCAATTTTCTACGAACGCAGCGGTCACCCGGGCAGATTAGACTACAAACTAAAAACCTTCGGCAGTTTATCCGAGCGCGACAGACACTCCATCGCCGCCGTCAACACTGACAACATATCCGATTGTTGGGCGCACGCCTTTGCCGAAAGAGCCGAACGCGAGCATTTCGAGCACCGAGCAATTTTTTTGGGAATTATTCACGCCGCTATCAAGGAGACCAGGGGGGTCCCTCCTAAGTGATATTTTCCGACCTCTTCTCCTTGCCTTCTGGCAGGGAGATTTTTTCTGGCATAAAATTTTTTATGCTATAATGAGGAAAACGGAGGTAAAATGAGCAAATTTGACGACCAATATATCGACCTTTGCCGACGCATTCTCGATCACGGCGAAAAAATCACCAACTACAAAAAAACCGACAACCGCAGCGCCGCGTCCACTACCGCCATTCCCGACCACACCGCCCAAGCTTCCTCCGCAGCCCGCACTATTCGCTTGCCTCATCAAGTCCTGCAATTTGACCTTTCTGAAGAATTTCCAATTCTAGTTTCGAAAAAAGTCGGCTTCAAAACCGCGACACTCGAAATGCTTTGGATTTACCAAGTCGCCAGTAACGACGTCCGCTGGCTCAAGGACCGCAACATCAAAATCTGGAACGAGTGGGAAATCGCCGAAGACGGCACCTACCAAGGCCGCAACATCAACGAAATCTTCGCCGCCAGTCACCCCAACGAGCCGAAAACTAATTTCGCCCACACCATCGGCACTGCCTATGGCTGGATTGTCAATCGTTACGGTCTCATCGACAACCTCATCGAAACCCTCAAGAAAAACCCCGGCAACCGCCGCATGATTATGAGCCTTTGGCAAAACGAATGGCTCCCCACCGCTGCTTTGCCGTCCTGCGTTTGGAATTCCCAGTGGAATTTGATTGACGGCCGTCTAAACATTCTCGTCACTTCTCGCTCTTCCGACGTGCCGCTCGGTCTTCCTTTCAACATCGCCCAATACGCTGTACTTTGCCACCTAGTTGCCCAGTGCATCGGTGCCAAACCCGGCCAGTTCACCTTCATCACCAACGACGCCCACATCTACGAAAACCAAATCGACGGCATCCGCGAACAAATCGCCCGCTACGACGAAGCCGTCAAAAACGGCACTTTGCCACCCGCACCAAAACTCTGGATTAATCCCGAAATTACCGACTTCCGTAAATTCGACAACTCGCGCGAGCTCAAAGACATCCGTCTCGAAAATTACGAAAATCTTGGCACCATAAAAATGCCAGTCACGGAGTAACATGATTTCCATCATCGCAGCAGTCGGCAAAAACGGTGAACTTGGCAAAAACGGCGGCCTTTGTTTCAAAATTCCTGGAGATATGAAATTCTTCAAGTCCCAAACTTTCGGTCATCCCGTCCTCATGGGCCTCACGACTTGGCACAGCTTGCCGGGCAAACTTGAAGGACGCGAACATTTTGTTCTCACTTTCGACCCGAAAGAACCGCTCCCAGACGGCGTCACTGCCGTGACAGATTTACCAAAATTCCTCAAAAAGTGGCAGGGAAATTCAACCAAACTCTTCGTAATTGGTGGCGGATCCGTCTATAAACAATGTCTTCCGTTCGCCGACGAGCTCATTTTAACAGAGGTGGAAGCCGAGGATAAAAATGCCGATACTTTCTTCCCGAAATTTGACCAAACTTCGTGGAAACGCACGGTGATTTCTACCCAAACTTCAGAAAATCCGCCTTATAGTTTTGTCCGTTATGAACGCAAAAAGGCAAAGGAAATGCTATGATTTAGCCGGTTGTTCTTCCCGAAAATTAACCAAGAAAGGATTTTTATGCCAAAAGATATTGTCTTTGATTTAATCGAACAAGAAAAAACTCGTCAGCGCGAAGGCCTCGAACTGATTCCGAGCGAAAACTACGTCTCCGCCGCTGTGCTTTCGGCCATGGGCTCGATTTTGACTAACAAATACAGCGAAGGCTACCCCAACTTCTCCGGCGTTCCGGGCGATTCCGAAGCAGAAATTGCCGAAAAAATTCTCCCGAACTATCGCTACTATGGCGGCCAGAAAAACGTCGACCGCATCGAGCGCCTCGCCATCGACCGCGCTTGCCGTCTTTTCCATGCCGACCACGCCAACGTCCAGCCTCATTCTGGCGCCAACGCCAACGAAGCCGTCTATTTCGCTTGGTGCGAGCCAGGCGATAAAATTCTCGCCATGAATCTCGGACACGGCGGTCACCTCACTCATGGTTCTCCCGTCACTCGCTCCGCCAGAATTTATAATTTCATCGCCTATGGCACAACCGAATCCGGTGACATCGACTACGACGAAATGGAACGTCTCGCTCTCGCCGAACAACCAAAAATCATTCTCGTTGGCTATTCCGCGTTCATGAAAATTCCTGATTTTGCTCGCGTCAAACAAATCGCCGAGAAAGTCCCAGGCTGTCTTTTAATGGCCGACATGGCGCACGTCGCTGGCTTGATTGCTGCCGGCATTCACCCCAACCCACTCGATTTTGGTTTCCATGTCATGACTACCACTACCCACAAAACTCTGCGTGGTCCTCGTGGCGGCTTGATTTTGTCGAAGGGCAACGTCGCTTCTCCGCTCAAAAAACCTGAAAAAACCTTGGAAAACACCCCGATTCTAATCGACCGGGCCGTTTTTCCTGGCACTCAGGGCGGTCCGCTCGAACACGTCATCGCCGCCAAAGCCATTGCTTTCGGCGAAGCTTTGCAACCCGAGTTCAAAGACTATGCGGAACGGATTGTCAAAAATGCCAAGGTTCTCGCTGCCGAATTGAAAAAATATGACTTCATTCTCCAAGGCGATGGCACCGAAAACCATCTCATCCTCGCCAACGTTGAAAAATCTTTTGCCCTCGGCGGTAAGTTTTTCGAAAAAGCCCTCGACCTTGTCGGCCTCACTTTGAATGCTAATTCGCTCCCGGGCGACAAAGGCGGTGCTTTCCGTCCTGGCGGCGTCCGCCTCGGCACTCCGGCCATCACTACTCGTGGCATGGGCGAAGCCGAGATGAAAAAGATTGCCAAATGGATGAACGATGTGAAAGACCTTTGCATCGCTACCGGCAACGAAGACGAACTTGTGGCGAAAAAGTCCAAAGAACTTGCCGAAATTCGTGCAGCCGTGAAAGAACTCGCGCTCGAATTTCCCGTTCCAGCAATTTAGTTTTCTCGCCTTTTGTGTTATAATAAAATGGATGGGGTGTTAGCTCAGCTGATAGAGCGCAGCATTCGCATTGCTGAGGTCGGGGGTTTGATTCCCCCACACTCCACCATTTTTTATTTCTAGGAGAGAAAAATTAGATGTCCGATTTCGGCTGTGATTTTAGGCTAAAAACCATCAACCAAGATTTTCACGTCACAGAAGTACCTCTTCTGCCAGATTTTGACTCCACTCCAAAAACCTACACGTATCTTTGGCTCGAAAAATCCAACTACACGACTTTTGAAGCGCTTGAAAAACTTCAAGCCTTTTTTAGTCTCAATTTTGAAGACACGGTCGCCGAAGGTTTGAAAGATGAAGACGGCGTCACAGAGCAACTTATTTCCGTGAAGAAAAAACTCACCATCGCCGATTTGAAAAATTTCAACCGTGACCACTCCGGTCTCGAAACTTTTATCAAAATCAGCCTCAAAGGTTTTGGCGCGAATCCTTTGCGTGCCAAAAGTCTCCACGGCAACTCTTTCCGCGTTGTCAGTGAACAGAAAATAAACGAAAAGAACTTTGAAGGAGTGGAAAGATGTACGAAA
>CAYZRN010000037.1:0-4863 GCA_964480855.1 uncultured Candidatus Saccharibacteria bacterium
ATAATCTTCTCTTCACCAGTAAAGAACGGGTGAGAAGCGGAAGAAATTTGCACCTTAACTCGAGGATATTCTTTTCCGTCAGTCCATTTGATAGTTTCTTCACTCTTGGCCGTCGAACGAGTCAAGAAAGAAAACTTTGCCGCCTCATCAGAAAAGACAACAAAGCGATAGTCTTTAGGGTGTAATTCAGTTTTACTCATAATTGTTGCCCATTATATCAGATATTTCAAAAGCTGTAAAGAAAAAGGGAGACCGAAGTCTCCCAAGAGGTTTATAACCTTCCGCCCTGCGGGCCTTCCTGTTGCTCCAGCTTCAAGTCTTCGATCAGATCGGTGAAAGTATCTCTCTTGCCGGTCGCCGGCTTCGGAGCACAATCGTCCAGCCTCGCTCGCGGTATCTCGCTAATGCGATATTCGCGCACGATCTCGAGCAGGACATTCGTCAGCTCTCCGTTCACCAGCACGTCAAAGTGCGTAACAAGAGTGACGATTTTGCCGATATCAAGCTCGCCGTTCTCTCTTCTAACCTCGACAGCTCTGGTCTTTCCGCTTCTGTCTGCAACAGTAATAAACCTTTCTTTCATAGTAAAGAACACCTCCAAAAATAGTATTCGAGGACAAAATCCCCCGAATCTACCTCCATTATAGCACAAACGCAATAAAAAGTCAACCCCTGCATTGCTGCAGGGGCCGGAGATGGGGGATGAAAAGTCAAATTACTTCGTCGATATCAGAGACGACTACGTCGATAAAACCATGCGACAGCGCGTCATCGGGCAGCATATAATACTCCACCCGGTTCAGAATCTCATATTCCGTCTCTTTCATTCGGCTGTGCCTCAGAATGTGCGCCCGAATCACGTCGCGCTCATATCGCTCGCGGAACTTCGCTTCGTCCTGCACCTTGCCGCTGGAACCATACATGAAATCCGAGCCGTCGTGCATCAAGAACATCATATTCGGCAGGGAAAACCGCTTGTGGCCGGTGATACCGATTAAGAACGCCATCGAGCTCCATTGCCCGACGTTATAGGTATAAACCGGTGTCTTGCTCAGCTCAATCGCAGAAATCAGCGGAAATCCTTCATAGACCTCGCCTCCGGGAGAGTTGATATAAATCTTAATCGGCTTTCTCTTCTCGATTTCGACACCAGCATCTTCCCGATTGAACTTAACGATCAATCTCACTACCATCGATACGTTCATCTTGTCTTCCAGCGGCAAATCCTCTCTGTCGGACGCGTTAATCTCGCCGAAGAGATAGATGCGCCTCTCCTGAATCTCTTGCAGATCTTCCAGCTCATACGGCGTACAGGTGACCTGTCTTTGATACTCCTTTATACCCCCCCCCCTGGGATTTTGGGAGCTCTGGTATTCACAATCTCTTTTCATCATAAAACCTCCTTGTCAAGGTACAAAATTAGAGTGACAAGCACCCTTACCGAAAAATATACCATGTTCTCTTGCGTTTTTCAATCAACCATGTTAAAATTACCCCATTATTAATTTAACGAAACAGCTATGGGAGGTTTCCTGATAAAACCCATAGCAAAGGAAAGGAAATCATATGACAGTTAATGTCGATATGAAAGCTCTGCTCGAAGCTGGTGCCCATTTTGGTCACAAAACGAGCCGCTGGCACCCTAAAATGGCGCCCTATATCCACTCTCGCCGCCAAGAGGCCCACATTATCAACCTAGAAAAAACCGTCGAAGCTCTCGAGAAAGCTCTCCCTGAGATTACCAAACTCGTCGCTGACGGCAAAAAAGTTCTCTTTGTCGGTACCAAAAAGCAACTCAAGTCCATCGTCAAAGAAGCTGCCGAATCCGTTGAGATGCCTTATGTCACCGTTCGCTGGGTTGGTGGCACCCTTACCAACGTCGAAACCGTCAACCGCCAAATCAAGAAGCTAAAAGACCTCGAACGCCGCATGGCTTCTGGCGAACTCGAAGCTCGCTACTCCAAACTCGAAGTTCAACGCTACCAAGAAGAAATTGATCTTTTGAACGAGCGCTACGGCGGCATCAAAGAAATGACCAGCCAACCAGCTGCTATCATCGTCACCGATGCCATCCAAGACAAAAACGCTATCAAAGAAGCGAACAACCTCCACATCCCAATCTATGCTTTCACTGATACGAATGTCGACCCAAGCAACATCACCCACGTCATCCCGATGAACGACGACGCCGTCAAAGCCGTCAAACTTGTTCTCGACTACTTCGTCGCAGCAATCAAAGAAGGTAAAAAATAGGAGGCAAAATGGCAATCACCATTGAAGATATCAAAAAACTTAAAGAACTCTCCGGAGTCGGTTTGACCGACGCCAAAAAAGCTTTGGTCGAAGCTGATGGTAATTTCGACAAAGCTCTCGAAGCTATGCGCAAAAAAGGTCTCACCAAGGCTGAAAAACGTGGCGACCGCGAAACCCGCGAAGGTCTCGTCGAGTCCTATATCCACGACGGCCGCATCGGCGCTATCATCGAAGTCAACTGCGAAACTTCCTTCGTTGCCAAAACCGACGAATTCAAAGATCTCGCTCACAAACTTGCTATGCAAGTCGCTTCCATGAACCCGCTTTATGTTTCCGAAGCCAACATTCCAGAAGAAGTCAAAGCCGCAAAGATGAAAGAACTTGAAGAAAACTTCAAAGGTCCAGAAAAAATGAAAGACCAAATCCTTGCTGGCCAAGCCAAAAAGGCTTTCTCTGACAAAGTTCTCATGAACCAACCCTACATCCTTGACGATTCAAAAACCGTCGAGCAATTCATCAAAGATTGCATCGCCAAAACTGGCGAAAACATCACCGTTCGCCAATTCAAACGCATCGAACTTGGCGTCACGGAATAAAAGAAATAAAAAGACACCCCCGCAGGGGTGTTTTTTTGTTGAGGAGGTTAAGGTGGTCATTTTACGATCTTAATCAGGCGAATCTTTGCGCCGCTCTTATCGATAATCAGCGTGCTGATATCTCCTTGCCCATATTTCAGCCGAATCACGGACCCGCTTCTGCCCACCACGCTCTTGCTGCTTTCAGCGTTGGTCCAATACAGACCGACTCTGTCCTTGTCGACAACGAAATAAGTACCGCAAGCACCTTCCGACAAAGCTTCTCCGCCTCTTTCAAGCCCAATCGCTTCCAGATCTTCCTCGAGAACCATCTCGTGACCCAATCCGACCGCGATGTGCGCCATAATCAGCTGTGCTTCGGCCGGCGTCGGCAATCTCCATCCGCTTTCTTTGCTCATGTTGTCGGCAACTACCTGCGCGTCATCAAAGCGCCAGAAAACGCCAGAGTCATTCCGAATGTCTTCCGGAGCAATCAAGAACGTCCCGAAAATCGTCGGCACTCGAAAAGCCTTCTCTTCCCAGAACTGAAGGTCAGGGGTGTGAAATTCCTTCCAAGAACACTGGCGTTCACAACCTTCCTTCATCGCACATACATTGTCCATCTTGGTTTTTGCTGCCATTTTGGCACCTCCGAAAATAAAAGTACTCTCTGGCTCGACCAGAGGCTTTAAAATTATAGCACACTTATTGAGAAAAGTCAATCAGCCCTTGCTTTTTCTCCTCTTTCATGCTAAAATGTCCGCATTATTAACTTTAATAGAGAGATTCTTATATGAGTCGTATCGGAAAACAACCTGTGGTCGTTCCCGCAGGAGTGACAATCACGGTCGGCGATAGTGAAATTACTGTTGCTGGGCCAAAGGGTTCACTCTCTGTCCCGGTTCAACCCAACACCAAAACCGTCCTCGAAGACGGTAAACTCGTCGTCACTCGCAAAGATGATGAGCCAAAATCCCGTGCTTGGCACGGTCTTCAACGCGCTCTTCTCAACAACGCTGTTGAGGGCGTCACCAAGGGTTTTGAGAAAAAACTCGAAATTAACGGCGTCGGCTTCCGTCTTTCTGGCGGTGGCAAACAAATCGAAATGGCGCTCGGTTTTTCTCACCCAGTGAAATACACCGCTCCTGAAGGCATCGACCTAAAGGTCGACAAAATGACCATCACAGTCAGCGGCATCGACAAACAAAAGGTCGGCCAAATCGCTGCAGAAATCCGCAGCTTGAAGAAACCTGAACCATACAAAGGTAAAGGCATTAAATATGTCGACGAAGTTATTCTTCGTAAGGCTGGAAAGGCAGGGAAGAAATAATGAATAGTTCATATCGCGCCAACCGCACTCGCGCAAAAATCCACGGCACCGCTGAACGCCCTCGCCTCAGCGTCCACATCAGCAACCAACACATCACTGCCCAAATCATCGACGATGACAAAAAGGCGACTCTCGCCTATGTCACCACCGTTGGCGGAAAAATCACCGGCACCATGACCGAAAAAGCCGCCAAAATCGGCTCAGAAATCGGTAAAGCCGCCAAAAAAGCCAAAATCGGAAAAGTCGTCTTTGACCGTGGCGCAAAACTCTATGCTGGCCGCATGTCTGCTCTAGCTGACGCTGCTCGCAAGGAAGGATTGGAGTTCTAAATATGCCAGAAAATACTAAATCCCCAAAAATCGTCAACAAGTCCGGCACCTTGAAGATGACCGACGAAGTTGCCGCTACCAAAGAAACCCGCGACATTAGTGGTCGCCGCCTCGACCGCCGTTCTGGCCGTCGTGACCGCGTCAAAGCCGAAGTTGCGCCGAAGGAATACGACCAAATCACCATCGCTATCGACCGCGTTTCTCGCACCGTCGCTGGTGGTCGTCGTATGCGTTTCAAAGCTCTCGTTGCCATCGGCAACCACAAAAACAAAGTTGGCATCGGCGTCGCCAAAGGTAACGACGTTACTTCCGCCGTCGCCAAAGCTGAAGCAAAGGCCAAAAAATCCATGATTACCTTCAACATGGACGGCGAAAC
>CAYZRN010000038.1:0-4777 GCA_964480855.1 uncultured Candidatus Saccharibacteria bacterium
TCGGAATCATTGGTTATTCTCTTTTCCTCGACCTACTAAGATGATTCAGTTCGGCTGGTTCCCGTCTCCTTATCCTATGTGTTCAGATAAGTGCAACACGACATGACTCGTGTTAGGTTTCCCCATTCGGCAATCCCCGGATCATTTCTCGTTCTCAGATCCCCGAGGCTTATCGCAGAGTCCTACGGCCTTCATCGGTATTGATTGTCAAGGCATCCACTATCAGTGCCCTTATGTACCTTTTTATGCATTGACTTAACTAACAATCGAAGTTCGACTGTAGATGTCGTCAATTAAAATCTTTAATCGTTGTCAAATTGTTAAATGAGAATAAATCATCGCGGGCAATTTCCAAAGGTTGAAAATCTACCTCGCGTATTTTTCCTTTCTTTCTACAGAGGTCGCTCGCAACGACGTGTTTAACTGCTGACGAGTATAACTCACTTCTTTTCTTTTTGCAAGGGTTTTTTCGACTTTTTTTAGAGTTTTTTGTGACAAAAACCAAATATGCCTTGTCTCAGGGCGCTTGATGATATGATAATGGGACGAAAAAGGAGACAACAGATATGGATAATCAAACGAAAATCACGACAAAATTAAAAGTGATGGAGATGGAGGAGAAAAATCTTAGCCGGCTAATTATCTTCGACTCCACAAATGGATTCGCAAAAATCGCTGGTCATTCAGCGATTTTTTATGCCGGAAACATCGCAAAACGGATTGGACGGAGATGTTTGTTGAGGCCAGATAGCGACCACTACGCAAAATCGGAAGACGGAGTAGTTTCAGTAAAATACAATACTGATTTAGTTGAGCGGTTGGAGGCAATCGAAATAATGTTGGATGACAAGGAATCGTCGGAACATATTCATATCTTCCGATTCAAAGTTCCCTTTTCCGAACAGGATTTGGAATTTTATAGACGACAATTACTGGAAGATAGTCGCAAAATAGAGAAAACTTTATTAGTGCAGTCACCAATACCGACTTTATATGCGGATATTCGCGATTTGAACGAAATTATTTATCGAAACTCCGAACAAATGCCGGAGCTGGGGAAAATGGTAATTGGAGCAGATCTGTTGAGATTGGCTAATTTTTTGAGCCTGAAATATATTCAAGCCGCAAACGAAGGGCTAACTGAAATAAAAGCGGGCGAGATGCTGAAAGCAGCGAGAAAAATTAAATATCAAATGAAAAATATAGATAATTTGCGGTTGATTTCGGCGAGAAATAACATGCGTATTCTCGAGTTAATAATAAAAATAGAAAGTATCTTAGTGAGAGCGACAGAAGGAAGCAGGAAATGAGCCGGCTAGAAAATCAGTTGCTAGAGGATTTGTACGCGGCTTACCTTATGGCGAGAAAAGGTAAACGAAAAAGCCTAGAGGTACATAAATTTGAAATGAGAGAAATGGAGGAACTTGAGAAGCTACGTGATGATATTTTGACAAGAAAATACCAAACTGGGGTGAACACGGCTTTTATTATCAGAGATCCGGTGGTGCGCGAAGTATTTGCGGCACCATTTCGCGACCGAGTAGTGCACCATTATTTATACGCTATAAGTTCGGGTTGGTGGGATCGGCGACTGAGTGTTGATGCTTATTCTTTCAGGGTCGGAAAAGGAACGCTTTATGGCCAGAGGCGGCTAATGCATCACATTGCAAGTGTGACAAAAAATTATCGAGAGCAAGCCTTTGTAGCAAAACTGGATTTACAGGGGTATTTTATGAGCTTAGAACACAGACGACTTTATGCGCGAGTGGAATGGGGATTGGAGCAGCAATTCCGGAAAAAGGAAGAAGAGGAACTGAAACGAACACTAAAATATCTTTGGAAAACGGTGATTTTTGACCAGCCAGCAGAAAAAGTGCAAATCAAAGGAAAGAGAGAAGATTGGCGAGATTTGCCGCGAACGAAAAGCCTGTTCTATCAACCAAAGGGGCGCGGAATTGCGATTGGGAATTTGACAAGCCAACTGTTATCCAATATTTATCTCGACCAGCTAGATCGGTTCGTCACATTGAATCTCGGATATAAACATTACGGGAGATATGTAGATGATTTTTATATTGTGGTGCCGATAGAGAAAAAAGCGCAGCTTTTGAGAGATTTGAAAGTAATCGAAGATTACATCGAGAGTTTGGGGCTAAAGTTACATCCAAAAAAGCAATATAAACAGATCGCGGAAAAAGGGGTGCCGTTTCTCGGGGCGGTGGTTTATCCACGGCGGCTCATACCTGGGAAAAGATTACGGAAGAACTGTAGCCGGGCGCTGAGAGAGATGGCCGAGGGTCGACGCGAGATTGAATCGGCAGTCTCCTATTTGGGGCATATGGAACACATGAACAGTAAAAAGTTCCTCGAAAAAATGTTCGAGGAACTAGGGTGGAGATGGGAGCCGGAAGAAAATAGATTCAAGGCTCCAAACTCGAAGATCTGAAGGGAGGCAGACAGGAACTCGCGACCGAAGAAGACCGGCACGAATGCGCACTGGTTGCGGTTGTACCAGTTGAAGTTCGCGTTGTTGCCGTTGACGACGAGAAAGTTGCGGTTGCCGTTCGAGTTACGCGAAGAAGACGCAAGGTAGACGAAAGAACCCGCTCCTAGCTCTGCCGAACCTTGGCACGGCGAGAGACAAACGACCTTGGCACCAGCTCAAAGGAAAGCGACAAGAGGGATTCTGATTTTCGAGAAATCCGGTCGCACGTGGAGCATGACCTCAGGCGAAGCGACAGGGATTTGCGAGAAATCGCAGGCATATTATAACAAAAAGCAGAGAGAAAAATAGCCCAGAACAGAGTTCTGGGCTTGCCAGCAAGCTGACAGAGAGAAGCTCTCCTACGACCGACCTGAGTACGGTGGTGTCGGGAAGCTGGTGCGAGGGGTGCCGAATGCCGAAAATCAGCGGGAGGCAGACAGGAACTCGCGACCGAAGAAGACCGGCACGAATGCGCACTGGTTGCGGTTGTACCAGTTGAAGTTCGCGTTGTTGCCGTTGACGACGAGAAAGTTGCGGTTGCCGTTCGAGTTACGCGAAGAAGACGCAAGGTAGACGACTCTGTCAACAGACTCGATGTCGCCGTGATAAGCGTCGCCGTAAAGCTTCACGCCGTAGGCTTTCAGAACTTTTTCCGGCTTATCGCGCCAGTTCGAGCCGATGTGGGCTTCGTTCCATGCCTCCATCTGAGAGACAGTCGGGACAAAGACACCGTCCGGAAGACGGGCCTGGTTGATGAAGTCGATATGGTCGTCCTGGAATGTGCCGAGGAGAAAAGGCTCGCCGTCGATGGCGAGAACGGGGGTTGTGTAGCACCGATAGAACTTGCCGAAGCCGAGCTTCTCATCGAAGGTATAACGACCAGCGGCGATTTCTTCGGAAGGGTTAAACGGATGGATTTCTTTTGTTGACATGAGTAGCAACCTCCAAAAAATTTTTTCCTCTTCCTCTAAGGTTAGAGCTTCAAGTTGGGAATGTGCAATCTTGACCAGAGAGGTAAGATAGGATACCTACTATTATAGCACAGATTGCCGAAAAAATCAAGAGTTATTTCCTATTTTAGGTAGTTTTGGACGGATTTTTCATCTGTTTCGATGAGTTTGAGGCGGGCATCAATCTCGGTTTTGGCGATTTTTAGTGTGCGTTTCAAAACTGGGACATCTGACATTTTTGAGAAAAAGGCAAAAAACTGCTCTTTTTCCTCTGGGGTTTTGATAGTGCCGGCTGTGTAGCGCGGATAGTCTTCGATTGATTTTTCCCCTGCCATCTTGGTGACATAATCCCAATGACTAATCAGCCAGTCGAGCGCAGCAGATTTAGTTTTTGGGTTGCGACGGAGGAAAATATAGAGATAGAGATGATCTTGGGGCTTGACGATTTCGGGAGCTTTGAGGAGAGAAAGAAGTTTTTTGGTGTTTTCTTCGAGTTTGGCATCGGTGAGGGCGCAAAGCAAAGAGAATTTTAGTTCGGGGTCTGAGAGAGTTTGGTAGTCCTTCAAATAGAGGTCGAACATCTCAGCTTCCTCGAGATAGAGTTTGGCGGACAAAACTGCGTCTCGAATTTCAGGATTGATAGAGAGATAATCGGCAGAATAGAGGGTGGCAAGTTCTTCTAGAACCGGGATATTTTCGGCATAGCGCGCCAGAGAGAGGAGGATTTGGCGCAGTTTTTGGTCACTGTCGGACTCGGCAGGTTTTGGGGTAACGCCGAGGCGGGAGAGATTGGGGGTGATAAGGTCGATGAGGAAGTTTTTGAACTTTTTTTCTGGCTCAGAATCGGTGGGGAAAAAGAGCTTTAACTATATAAGGAGACCAGACCGACATGAAAGACATTCTTTATGAAACCTGCGAAAAATGGGACGTTTTTGAACTCGCGTTTACCGGTAAAACCTCCGGCAACCCTTTTACCGATTATACGATACAGGCGGTATTTACGCACAAATGCGGCCGCACGGCCGTGGACGGTTTCTACGACGGGGACGGCGTCTATAAAGTCCGCTTCATGCCTTCCTTTACAGGCATCTATCATTACGAAGTAAAGGGCACGTTTTCCGACAGGGAATATACCGGAACCTTTGCGGCTGAAGAGCCTTCCGCTTCCAACCACGGCCCGGTGAGGGTGGCCGGCCAGCATCATTTTGCCTATGAAGACGGTACGCCATTCTATCCCATCGGCACCACCTGCTACGTCTGGGAACTGCAGTCCGACGCGCGTATCGAAGAAACCTACAAATCCCTGAAACAAAGCGCCTGCAACAAAATCCGTTTCTGCATT
>CAYZRN010000039.1:0-4534 GCA_964480855.1 uncultured Candidatus Saccharibacteria bacterium
GATGATGCGATCGATGCTTTAGTCGAATTCCAAGAAAGATTTTTCAAGCATATTATCATTCGATAGTACAAAAAGCCCTCGCGCTAAGCACATCTTTTTTTGTTTGATGTTCATATTCCTCTATTTTTCCAATTATTTTCTTCACTTCTCCAGCCAGGTAGAATGAGCCGAGCACGATCAGCGGGCATTTTTCGTTCGACATTTTTTCTAAAACCTCCGGAATAAAAGCCCGATAGTTTTGATCGGCAACTATTTTTGTCTTTCCTGCATATTTGACGAAAGTTTCATGCATTTTTTCCAAATCCGATTTCTTGAAATCTCCGGGTTTTGTTAAGAAAATTTCGGAAAAAATTTCAGACTCACTTATTTTCCTCGCCATCGCCTCGACATTTTTATCCTTTCCACAGCCAAACAACAATTTTCCTTCAACTCCTTCTTTTTTCATTCGAGCCAATACTTTCTCGACACTATTTTCCGTGTGCGCCACGTCAATCAAAATATATGGTATGTCGAGCACGCCAAGAATCTTTTCAAATCGTCCTGGCAAATTAACTTTCTCGGCCCCTCTCGCACAAATTTCGTCCGAAATTTCCGGCAAAACTTTTTGCACGGCTATTTGTGCAATTCTGGCATCTTGAGTTAAATAATCTCCTTCATCACGCACGAAAACAATTTCAGCATCATGTTCTTCCGCAACTTTTTCTAGCACTTTTTTCACAACTTCTTTTTGGGGAGACGACACGCAGGGAACATGGGTTTTTATGATGCCAGCTTTTTCGAGGGCAATGTCTTCGAGATTGTTCCCGAGAATTTTAGTATGTTCCAGTTCGATCGGTCCGAAAGCGCATGCGAGCGGCTCGATAATATTAGTCGCGTCCAATCTTCCGCCCATCCCAACTTCAAAAACCGCAAAATCGACTATTGCCGCTCGAAAACAAAGCATAGCAAATGTCGTCGTTAGCTCGAACCAACTCACGTTATCTTTTGTCAAAACTTTTCCTGCTATCAATTTTTCTACCGCGGTTTTCAACTCACGAAAAGCCTGGTCATAGATTTCTTGTACAAAAGGCTTTTCTCCGGTTCCTACTCTTTCCACAAAATGCGAAACATGCGGCGACATCAAAACTCCAGTTTTATAACCAGCTTCTCTCAAGATTGCCGCGATATTAGCAGAAATTGTTCCTTTGCCTTTCGAGCCCGCCACATGAAAACACGGACACGCTTTTTCTGGATGTCTCAAAGCCTCGCACAAAATCTGTATCGTCTCAAGCCGGAACATTCTTGTTTCCGGCTTGCGCTCAAAATTAATATAGCCTTCCAGCCACTCATTAAACTCGACCAAATCTAGGTCAGTAGCAGAACTCATTAGCTAAATTTATCAACTATTCCGAAGTTTTTCCAGCATATGCAGCATTACGTGCTAGCGCTTGGTCCTGCAATTTCGCGGCGCGCACGAGATCATCAACACAAGAATTCACACTATGTTTCACCCGAGCCTTTTCTTCTGCTTTTTTACCATCATTCCAACGGTCTAGCGTACCTACAAGGTATCCAGTAATACGGCGGAGGCGTTCGAACTTTTCTCCAAAATATTGACTATGGTCGGCAAAATATTTTTCTGCGGTTTCAGCGTCCTTTTTCTCTTCAATCAACTTCACGCCAATCTCCACCAAAAGACTAACGTGCATATTTTCATATTTATCAACTGTCTCCAGTGCAGTCTCGATTTCTTCTTTCGAAATTTCTGCATATTTATTCAAAGATTTTACATAACGATTCAAATCAAAATCAGTTGCATCATTTGGCTCAAAGTAAATAATTTTTTTCATGTTTTTTGTTCCTTTTAGTTTATTCTTATGATTATAATCCCCATATATAGTGTTTGTCAATACATTTTTGACACTAAATATGGATTTTTTCACCAACTGGGTAATTCTCGGGTGTGCTATAATTATTCTCATGAATAAAACGAAAAAATTTTTTATACTCGGAACAATTCTATTTTTTGTTTCTATTATTTTTACTTTTCTAATTAAAAACTTTGACGTCGGTCTTGCCGGCGACACAAACACTCTGGTCGGTTTCTCCGGCTTCAACTCGGCAGTTTTCCACACTTTTGGCGTCAATTTTTTGCTCTACAAAATTACCGAGCTGGCCGGTTTTTTGCCGCTCCTGCTTGCCGCTGCCTACGCCATTATCGGCCTAGTTCAGCTCCTGAAACGAAAAAGCCTCAAAAAAGTTAACCGCGGCCTGCTAGTTTTTGGCGAGTTTCTAATCTGTGTCTTTATCACATATATATTATTCGATAAACTCGCGCTCAACTTTCGTCCCGTTCTCATCGACGGGGAACTAGAGCCTTCTTTCCCGTCCTCCCACACCATGCTTTCTCTTTGCATTTGCTTTGGCGCGATTTTTCTTAACATGTTCGACTTCAAAAAATATCACTTCACAAAATTTTTGAATGTCGCGCTCGCTCTTCTTGCTATTTTCATCACGACTGGGCGTTTTTTGTCCGGCGTCCACTGGGCTACGGACATTATCGGCGGCGTGCTTTTCGCGGCAACTTTTCTCACTTTTTATCTTTCAGTTCTCTCGAAAAATCCTCCTCGCTCCCCCTTGCCGAATCAAGAAGCTAATGCTAAAATAAAAACAAATAACTAAGGAGGTTTTCTCATGTACCAAAATTTAGGAACCAGTACAGCCGTTGCTGGAGCAGCTCTCGCTGGTGGCGTTCTTGCCACGATGTATCTCGTCTGTTTGCTGATTTCTCTCGCTGTCTATGTTCTGATTATCATCGCTGAATGGAAGATTTTCACCAAAGCCGGTGAAAAAGGCTGGAAGTCGCTCATTCCTTTCTATAATTTATACATCGTTTTCAAATTGTTCTGGGAAACCAAATGGTTTTGGATTACCATCGGCGTCACTTTCGGTGCCAGCCTTCTTGCTAGCTGCATGGCTTCCATTGATGGTGCGGCAGGCTTCGTCTCGCTCCTAACTTTCGGCGGCAGCGTCTTCAGCATCATTGTTTCCATCATGTTGACTCATCGCATGTCGAAATCTTTCGGCCACGGTG
The DNA here is from genome assembly GCA_964480855.1 of uncultured Candidatus Saccharibacteria bacterium. GTDB lineage: Bacteria > Patescibacteriota > Saccharimonadia > Saccharimonadales > Saccharimonadaceae > Nanosyncoccus. Next base: position 3,074 of record CAYZRN010000039.1, read on the forward strand.
CTGGCTTCACTTGCGGGTTGATTTTCCTTCCAGTCATCTTCACCCTCATCCTTGGCTTCAACAAAGATAAATACAAAAAAGTCAAAGCCTAAGATCAAAGGCCCTCGGAAGAGGGTCTTTTTTCATGCTATAATTTTTCTATGAAAAACAAATTCCGCACTCGTCGTATTACGGTTGTTTTGTCGCTTCTCCTTGCACTTGCATCTTGGATTTTGTTTAATCCGAACAGTTTCGAGACCACCCCCATCCTTGCCGAATCCGGCGCGGAGGAAGATGTTGACGAAAATTCGCCCACTGCCCTCGCCGTTTTGAACCAGTTAGAAGTCAAAGGCCGCGCGCCGAAAACTGGCTATTCCCGCGAAGAATTTTATTCGACTTGGCCTACCGTTGACGGTTGTAATCTGCGCCAAAGAATCATCAAACGCGAGCTTGGCGATTCGGCGGTTCTCGGCGACGATAATTGTAGTGTCATTTCTGGCGAATATGATGAACCATACACTGGCTCTCATCTCATTTTCTCCCAAAAATCCGAACTTTCCTCCAAAGTCCAAATCGACCACGTCGTTGCCCTTTCTGATGCTTGGCAAAAAGGCGCCCAGTACCAAACAAAAGAAGAACGCTATGCCTTCGCCACCGATCCGCTCAACCTGCTCGCCGTCGACGCCTCCGCCAACCAAACCAAATCCGATGGCGATGCCGCCACTTGGCTTCCGCCCAACAAGGCTTTTCGTTGTCAATATGTCGCCCGTCAGGTCTCAGTCAAATATAAATATCACCTTTGGGTCACCGAGGCGGAATACGAAGCCATCGCCGGCATTCTCTCGACTTGCCCGGAAAAACCTGCCGTCGGCGTCAGTTTATGATAAAATTAAAATTAATCTAAAGTGAGGTAATTATGGATAAGAAAAAGCAGTGCAAAAGTCAAAACAAAACAATATCAGTTCTCGCGGCGGTACTCCTTTGTGTGGCGGTTGGAGTTTTCGCTGGCTATTGTCTCTTCCATAAAAACAACACTCTAGCCCCGCTTCCCGCGCCCGAACTCGCTGACGGTATTCGTGGCGAAAAATTCTACATCGACAAAAACATCAACGAAACCACTATTGACAACTATCTCGACCGTGACGACACCGTCTACCGCATGATGCTCATGCTCGAAGACACCGCTTCTTGGGAGAACAAAGGCGGCAGTCGCTATTTGACCGGCTTCGTCCGCGGTTTTGAGGTCGTCCCCTATCCATATCTCTCCGGCTTTTCCCAAGAATATCGCGACATCAAAGAAACCGAAAACGTCCACGGCCTCTATGAGGGCAAAACTCTCTTCGAACTTCACGAAGACGGCACCTATACCGCCAACTACGAAGAATCCATGGAAATCCTCGAATATCTCTTCCCGAAGGACAAAAACATCCATGAGGAGGAGCTGTTCAACACGCAGATCATAGAGGATTTTCACGCGGCCAT
>CAYZRN010000040.1:0-4419 GCA_964480855.1 uncultured Candidatus Saccharibacteria bacterium
TCCGACGTCATCTTCTGACGTTGGTCCATCCTCATATCAAGCGGTCCGTCTTTAGAAAAAGCAAAACCTCTTCCTTACCTGTCTAATTGCGGGGAAGACACTCCAAAATCCGCCAACACCAAATCAAACGTTTTTCCACACTCAATTTCCTGCAGCACCGCATTATAAAAATCCAAATTCACGAATTTGATTGGTTCACTTCCGTACTTCCCTTTCAAAAATTCCATCGCAAACGGATCGCGATCAACCAAGACCGCATCTTTATAATTCCGTGTCGCCGCCAAAATCTCGCTCGCATGGCCTCCGTAGCCCGCCGTCAAGTCGATATACGACTCCCCGACCTTCGGCTCCAAGACCTCGAGTACTTCCAACAGCATCACCGGTTTATGAAGTTCTTCTGTCATGCATAAATTATATCATGACGTCTTCGTTTGAGACCGTCCAACTAGAAACTTCAGCATTTTTATTTTTGCTTTTATTTTTATTTTTCTTACACAAATGATCTACCACGATTTATCAGCGCGAAGCTAATCACATTATCGCAGCCGTTGAGAGACTTATTGTGTATGGTTGTTAGCCTTTCGGCCTAATAGAGTTTTAATTGGGAGGTGTTTAAGAATGTGCTGACGGTTTTGGTTACGCGTACCGCTAAAGGAAACCGCGTGCCGAAACTCCTAGTTGGCCGATCTCAAACTTTTTTAAAGTGCAAACAGAAAGTCCCCTGTCCTATTTTTCTTTCGTCAAATAAACGACTTGGTAATCGTATTCGTCGTTTATCTTTATCTCAGTCATTTTTTCCTTGACTTTCTTTTTATTTTAGTGGTTTTTGTTTTGTTGACTTCCACTGCCCCCAGTTTAGCGTAACCAACATAAAAAATCAAGTAGATTTTTCACATTTTTCTACTTTTTCAACACCTTCTAAACCTTTTCCCCCAAAATCAACTCAGTCTAAAGATACAAAGTTTTCCACAGCCTGTGGAAAAGTCCTATTTATTTTTTACAACATTTCGCACGCTTCCCTGTTTTTCTGTGTACAACCTCTGTCTCGCGCCCTAACTTGCCAAAAACGCCATTTTGTTTCAAAATTACCGTCTTTCGCCCCCTTGACAACCATCTATCTTGATATTCAAAAAACCGAACACTTCCCTCTTGACTTTTTAAACCGTTTATGCTAAAATGTATACAAGCCTGAGAATCGGTGTTTGTTGTTGAATCACTTTTTTCTCACCTCTTTTTTACTCAACCCTTCCCTGTTGTGCTATAATAATAAAAACTAACGAGGTAATACCATGGATTCAGCTTCTTCTCACCAAGTCTTTGACGTCTTTCAATGGGCCAACGCCATCGACGAAATCAAAAACAACGTCAGCGTTGAACTTTTTTTGTTCAACAAAAACTACACCCCCTACAAAGTGCGTTATTCCGACAAACTCACTAACGCCGTCAAATCCGTCTTCATGCAAGAAGCCATCAGTTACATCATCAAAGAAGCCGACAAAGGCCTCGAGTGCCACGAATACGAAAAGTCCGACGGTGAAGACAAAGTCATCTACCGCACCAAACTCGACCGCGTCACCCGCGCCGAAACTCTCCTAAACCTCATCAAAAACGAATACAAAGACATCGCCTACTTCACCGACAACGAATACGAGTTCAAAAAAATCAAAGGCATCATCGCCAAATTCTCCTACCCTGATGATGGCGAAATCAAATTCTTCTACATCGCCAAGGGTATCGCCGCTTCTTCCGCCCTCAAGGGCGCCACATCTTGGGAACTCAACGGCGAAAGCTTCGAGCCCTTCTCTGCTGAGGTCGGCCTCAAAGTCCCCGACGACAACCAAGTCGCCATCGTCGACGACAACGTCGTCATCTTCAACCAAACCAAGTTCGAAACCCTTTTCCAATACGACTACAAGTCCCAAGTCATCGCCGAAGCCAAGGCCAAAGAACTCCAAGAAAAATACAAACTCAGCTTCGCCGAAGGCCTCACTCTCGATACCCTCCTCCAGGATCGCAAACCTCTCCTCAAAAAGGTCCAGAATCTCGTCATCGAAGAAACAATGTCCCAATCCGACCTCATCGACTACGCCGACGAAGTCCAACTCGAGCTCATGACCGACGACGACGGTAGCATCATCATCATGGACGACAAAGATTTGACCATGTTTGTTAATCTCCTAAACGAAGATTATTTCGTCTCTCCCATCACCAAACAACGCTTCGAGGTCAAAGGCAAAAAACTCCTCGCCGCTCCCGAAGGCGAGCCTCCGCGCGGCTAATCCCCGCACCCTCACCACAAGAAAGACCCCTGGAAAGGGGGTCTTTCTTTTAGCATAATCTCAACGGGACAGGAAAATATGCAAAATCCAAATGCTAGCTATTGTCGACGCAATACACGCCGCCACCCTCTAGCTTCATCGCCACGCCGAACAGTCTCTTGCCGCCTACTGCAGTGAAAAGACCATCTTCCATATTATCACTACATTTTGCTCCGGGTTGAACCACCATAATTCCAGCTCCGCTGAACGCTTGCGACAAATTCGGCTCAGCAATACAACCAGAGGTAGTATCACATGCAGTTTTTAACTGAATCTGATATGGGTCGCCACTTGGGTCTTCAAAAACGTCTTGCCCATCCGCAAGCATATAACTTGCTACAAACTTATCCCAACCAGTGAATGCTACGCCCGCATCCGACAAACAACCACTTCCTTCTGTTCCGCCCACGCAGGCTTTAATCACCGACGCCCCTTCTGGCAACGACCTATTATTAGTAATATATTGCGTCAACATCGTCGAAAGCCGATCAATATCATTCCGCCTTTGCGTATCTCTTTGCGTCCTCTGTAAATTCGGCAACGCAACAAAGACCATCAAGAAAATCAAACCCGCAATCGCTAAGACGAGCACGACCTCGATAATCGTAAAGCCTTTTTTCTTCATTTTTTGTTCCTTTCTTTAATTTTTTCTTAGCTCTAGCTCTTTAAAATCATTTTACAAAATGAAAAAAAAAAAAAAAACAAGTCCTTTCTGGACTTTTTTAACGATTTTTTCTACTTTTTTAAGAAAAATCCCTACTTTTTCTTCTTTTTCGCTCTCTCCTCCAAAATCTCCCTCGCCAACCGATTAAACTCCTCGTGTCCTCTCTGGGTTCTCTCGTCCACATCGCTATCTGGCACATAATGTTTCTCAAATCCCAGCATCTTCCCATCTCGCTCCGAGCTATCACCGCCCCCCGTCATCTGTTGCTCAAAATCCCTACTTCTCCGCGCAGCATAACTATCCACCTCTTCGAGCACCCCTTCCCCCTCCAAAAACTTCTTCACCGCTTCACTCGGGTCACCATCATAATAAACCACGTGCGCCGGCCTCAAATCTGGGTTCGCCTCAAAAAATCCTTCCCAATATTCTTCCGCCGTCACCCCTTCCTTAACCGGCTTCAATTCCCCATCTTCTCCCACAACATATTTCGAGCCGTTTTCCGGATTCACGGTTTGTGATTTCGGTAAAAACGTCAAACCTGCATCAACTGGAATTTCTCCGCCCTCTGGCCAAACAAACATATCATTCCATTTTCTCTCAGATTCTACCTGCGCCGTCACCAAATCTTCATGCATGTGTCCCCCAAAGAGACATTGCGATGCCACCACATCCGTCGGAAAAACGAAGAATACTTCATTCCCCTCTTCCCCGCCATAATAATCATCCAGCACTGTATGTTGCGCAAAATGAACAGCGTGCTTGTCCGACCAAGGCTCCGCCGAAGCGATACTCGCGTTCACTGGCAAAATCGGCACAATCGTCCTCGCATCCCAGCCCTCTTCATCTTGCATCCGAAAAGCATCCATCTTCTCCAGCGAACGCTCCACATCTTCTCGAGAAAAATCTTGCCCCAACGAAAAACGCACTCTCGCCGGCGTTTTCAACTTTTTCCCGTCTTTTAGTACCTCGAGTAATCCGTTGTGCATTTCCCCCATTCCTGCGCTATGATAAATCATTCCATTATGATCTCGAATCCCTTGCCTTGTCACATGCGTCACGAAAAACGGATTCAATCTTTTCCAAAGTTTCATATATTCTTCCGTAGAAAGTTCCGAAAGTACCGGAAAAGTCAGATATTTCTCCTTCTCTTCCACAGAAAGTGCTTCCGCCGCAAAAGAATCAATAAATTCTTGTCGGTTCGTCCCTGGCTCATAATTCTCAATTTGTTTCTCAAGTACGCTAATGTCCGTCGCTACCCGTACATATTCTTCGGAGTTTAAAGCCTCCTCGCTTTGTTTATCACCGAGTTTTGTCTCAAGTCCCTTGAGTTTTCGGTCACCTATTCCAAAAAACCTCTTCACTCTCACAAAAAATTTGCCTTTTCGTTTTGTGATTGCACCTTCAATCCCCTCAATTTCTCCGTAAATCCCTTTTGCT
>CAYZRN010000041.1:0-4364 GCA_964480855.1 uncultured Candidatus Saccharibacteria bacterium
GTTCGCCATCAGTGTTTATCCTCGGCAGCAGCATGCGCGATTTAAGGCGTATGAGCCATCGGTCTCGAGCCAGCCGAACATCGCGTCCTCGCCGAAAAGCCCGAACAAAAAGACTCCCCGATTCTCTCCAAATCTCTCATCGCCCGCATCCTCATTATCGCCATTACTATGGCCACCATCGTTCTCGGCGTCTATTTCACCTTCAGCACCTTCCTCACCCACGAACAGTCCAACACTCTCGCTTTCGTCGCGCTTGTCGTTGTCCAATGGGCCAACGCTTTCACTTCTCGCGGTATCTACGAATCCTGTTTCAAACGCCTGAAGGTAAAAAACTCCCTCTTCCTCCTCGCCTTTTGCGCCGCAATTCTCCTGCAAATCCTCGCCACCTTTGGCCCGCTTTCAGTCTTCGTTTCTGTCGTTCCGGTTCCGCTCGCTTGTCTCCTCCCCACCATCCTCGTCTCTTTCTTTGTCTCAGTTTTGATAGTCGAACTCCACAAAAAATCCCTGGCTCGCCGCCGCTCCAAAAAAGTTGTAAAAAATACAACAAAAAAATAAGCATTTTCTATTGACGAGCCTATATTTAGTGGTTTATAATCTCTCTAAGACACTAGATATAGCGTCAGAATTTACAAAATAAACAAGCAAAATAGAGAAAAATTCAATAAGGAGGTATTTTTTCTATGTTCAAAAAAATCGTAAAGCGCGACGGCAAAATCGTTGACTTCAACCCCGATAAAATCACCGAGGCCATCAAAAAAGCTGGCGTCGCCACTGGCGAATTTAGCGCCGACGTTGCTAAAGAGCTCACCGACAAAGTCATCGTCGCCACCAAGGCCAAAATCAGCCAGCGCATCCCTACCGTCGAGCAAATGCAAGACGTCATCGAACAGGTTTTGCTCGATGCCGGCTACAAACGCACTTCCCGCGCTTATTCCGAATACCGCCAACGCCGTAGCGAAATTCGCATTTCAAAAAGCGACCTCATGAAGGTCTATGAAACCATCGCTATCCAAGATGCCTCCGAAGATTCTGACGTCAAACGCAGCAACGCTAACGTCGATGGCAACTCCGCCATGGGCAAAATGCTCCAATTTGGCGCTGAAGGCTCGAAAGTTTTCGCCAAAACTCATCTCATGCGCCCAGAATATTCTTACGCCCACAACAACGGCGATATTCACGTCCACGACCTTGATTTTTATGCCACTGGTACCTTGACTTGCTGCCAGACCGACCCATTCCGTCTCTTCGACAACGGCGGGTTCAACACCGGTCACGGTCATCTCCGCACTCCGAACTCAATCGGCTCCTATGCCGCTCTCGCCGCCATTATTCTCCAAGCCAACCAAAACGAACAACACGGCGGTCAGTCCATCCCGAATTTCGACTACGCCATGGCTCCAGGTGTCGACAAAACTTTCCGCAAAGCTTTGAAACGCAATCTTGAAAAATACAACAGATTCACCGACAAAAAACTCGAAATCGACATCAACAACTACATCGAGTTTGGTGACGACGCCAAACTCGAGCGCATGAAAATCCCGAAAGCCGTCATCAAGGCCTCTGTCGAAGACACCGAGAAAGAGACCGAGCAAGCCATGGAAGGTTTCGTCCACAACTTGAACACCATGCACTCTCGTGCTGGCGCCCAAGTGCCGTTCACCTCAATCAACTTCGGTACCGACACTTCTCCGTCCGGTCGTCTCGTCTCGAAAATGCTCCTCGAAGCCACCAACAACGGCCTCGGCAAGGGCGAAACCCCGATTTTCCCAATCTCCATCTTCAAAGTCAAAGAAGGTATCAACTACAACCCCGAAGACCCCAACTATGACCTCTTCAGGCGCTCGATGGAAGTTTCTGCTCGTCGCCTCTTCCCGAACTTCTGTTTTATCGACGCCCCCTACAACCTGAAATACTACAAACCAGGCGATTATCGCACCGAAGTCGCTACCATGGGCTGCCGCACCCGCGTTTTCGCCTCTGTCTTCCCAGAATCTGATGGTATCGTCACCGGCCGTGGCAACCTTTCCTTCACCACCGTCAACCTCGTCCGTCTCGGCATCAAACACGGTATCGCCACCGGCGAGCGCAAAGAAGCCGACTGGGCAGAGTTCTATCGCGACCTCGACCATGTCATGGACTTGTGTGAGGGTGAGCTCTACGAACGCTTTGAGTTCCAAGCCAACCAACACGTCCGCAACTTCCCGTTCCTCATGGGTCAAGGCAACTGGTTCGGCTCCGAAAAACTAAAACCAAACGACACTCTCCGTGACGTCATCAAACACGGTACGCTCTCCATCGGCTTCATCGGCCTTGCAGAAACTCTCGTCGCCATGACCGGCAAACACCACGGCGAAGACGAAGATGCTCGCGAACTCGGTCTCGACATCATCTCTCACATGCGTGATAAATGTGACGAATATTCCCGCAAACACCACCTCAACTTCTCCCTTCTCGCCACTCCAGCCGAAGGCCTCTCTGGTCGCTTCACCAAAATCGACAAAAAAGAATACGGCGAGCTCAAAGGTGTCACCGACCGCGAGTTCTACACCAACTCTTTCCACGTCCCTGTCTACTATCCAATCTCCGCTTTCGACAAAATTGACATCGAAGCTCCCTATCACGAGCTCTGCAATGCTGGTCACATCACCTACATCGAGCTCGATGGCGACCCGTCCCAAAACATCGAAGCTTTCGAAGCCGTCATCAGAAAAATGCACGATTCTGGCATCGGCTACGGCTCCGTCAACCACCCAGTCGATCGCGACCCAGTCTGTGGCTTCTCTGGTATTATCTCTGGTGAACGCTGCCCATCTTGCGGTCGTCTCGAAGGTGATATCCCGTTCGAACGCCTCCGCCGTATTACCGGATACCTTGTAGGTACGCTAGACCGTTGGAATGATGGTAAAAAAGCAGAAGAAAAGGCTCGGGTGAAACATAGTGTCGACGGCGTCTACTCCTGCGAGGAAAAAGCCGCCCGTGAATCCGCCAAAAGCGAGCAAAAATCTGCGGTAGGGAAAGAATAATGCAGATTCGTCTCTCTGGGCCTCTCGAACACGATAGTATTGTCAATGGTGACGGGCTTCGCGCTGTCCTCTGGACCCAAGGTTGCCCCAACCATTGTCCAGGTTGCCAAAATCCTGAGACTTGGGACTTTGAAGGCGGTTTTCTCGTTGATGTCGAGGAAATAAAGTCCCGTCTCAAGGAGTTTAAGGGTCAATCCGGCATCACTTTCTGTGGTGGCGAACCTTTCGTTCAGCCCGAAGCTTGCAAAGAAATCGCCGATTTTTGCCGCAAAGAGCTAGGCTGGAACATCTGGAGCTTCAGTGGCTTCACCTATGAGCAAATCACCGCCCAAGGCGGCGCGGCTCTCGAGTTCCTCAAATCCCTCGATGCTCTCATCGACGGCCCTTTCATCCTCGCCGAACGCGATTTGACCCTCAAATTCCGCGGTTCCCGCAACCAGCGCCTCCTCCATCTCGAGCCCGGCACCGCCCAAATCCTTTCAGTGGAATAAGAAAAACACCCTATCCCCTCATTATACCACACTTTTCAATTTTTTGCAAGTGTGGTATAATTTTTGTATGCCGAAAATCAAATTCACCATCATCACTCTCTTCAAAGAGACGCTCGAACCCTATCTAAATACCTCCATGATGTGGAAGGCGAAAGAAAAGGGGATTGCTGAGTTTGATTTCGTTAATTTGCGCGATTTTGGCCTCGGCCCCCACAAATCCGTCGACGACACCCCTTATGGCGGCGGCGACGGCATGCTTCTTCGCCCCGAACCAGTTTTTGCCGCCATCGAAAGCATCAAAAAAGACGACCCCTCCGCCCAAGTCATTCTCCCCACCCCTGTTGGCAAACTTTGGGACCAAAAAACCGCCCAATCTTTCGCTGACACCACTCTCGAAGCGCAAAAACCTTGCCATTTCATCATTCTTTGCCCCCATTACGAAGGCTACGACGAGCGCATCCTTTCCATCGTCGACCACAAATTCTCTCTCGGAAAATACATCCTCACTGGCGGCGAACTCCCAGCCCTGATTTTCATCGATTCTATCGTTCGCCTCATCCCTGGCGTTCTCGGCGGCGAAAATTCCGCCAAAATCGAGAGTTTTTCCTCGGGCGACAACCTCGAATACCCCCAATACACCAAACCCTATGATTTTCGCGGCATGACCGTGCCAGACGTTCTTCTCTCTGGAAATCATGGCGAAATCCAAAAATGGCGCGAAAAAAATTCCGGAAAAACCGACTTCTAGGATTCCAAGAAAATTTTGCTTTCACAAGGAAAGAATCTCTCTGTATTTTACTTACCTACACCTACAATATGGCATCCAACGACTATGGCATACAGAGGGCAC
>CAYZRN010000042.1:0-4317 GCA_964480855.1 uncultured Candidatus Saccharibacteria bacterium
ACCTTACTCTCCCAGTAGTTCCCGCCGCTACCTCTGATGTTCAGATTACCATTGCTGTAGTTGTAGTTGCCCCCGCGGACGACCCGAGACCACGAGCCAAAGGAATAGCTTATAGCGGACTCTTCCCGTAGGAAGGAGCCGGAATTTTGGTCTCCAAAAGCTGAAGAGTATTCCTGATTTCCACATTTTCCGAGAGCTAGAGGTAGCGTTTCGGGAGAACGATGCTCTAGCCTCCAGAATCCCCCTTATGCTTATAATACCAAAAAACTTGAAGAAAAAACAGTTTTTTGGTAGAATATTTTCATCAGGGCGAATGGCGGAACTGGTAGACGCGCCAGACTCAAAATCTAGTTCCCGCAAGGGAGTGTGGGTTCGATTCCCACTTCGCCCACCAAAAATTGCGCTTGCGCGCATTTTTTTATTACTCGAAAGAGGTGGGGAGGAAAGCGATTGAGGTTATGGTAAGGCTATGGTATAATGGGGTCGTAAAAATAAGGAGTTATTATATGGCCGATACTAAAGCCAAGAAAAATCAAAAACAAATGGGGAAAGGAATGGCGATTGCCTCGATGGTATGTGGGATTGTGTCGCTCGTGCTCTTTTGGTCTTGGTGCCTCGCAATAATTTGCGCCATCGTCGCTCTCGTTTTGGGTATCATTGCGTTAGTCAAGAAAGCTGACGGTAAAGGCATGGCAATTGCTGGCGTTGCGACTGGTGGATGCGGTTTGCTCATCTCGGGAATTATCGCCATCTTCGCCTTGATTGCGCTCGCTGCTGTGACTGGAACTGTGACTAATGCGATTGAAAGTTATGACTGGTCCACCTTGACCGACGATACAGAAAGTAGCATTGTTGAATGGGAAAGCAACTTCGACGCCTGTGTCGAAAGAAACAATCTTTCTGACAAAGATTATGACCAAATGACCGAAGCAGAACAAGACGCTTATTGGAACTGTTTCTTCGAATAGAAATTTGGACATAAAAAAATCCCCCGAGGGGGGATTTTTTTAACGCTTGGAGAATTGCTCCTTTTTGCGAGCAGAACGAAGACCATATTTCTTGCGTTCCTTTTCGCGTGGGTCGCGTTTGACAAAACCAGCTTTCTTCAAAACTGGACGAAGATCTGGGAACTCGGTAGTGAGGGCTTTGCTGATGGCGAGTTTAATCGCATCAACTTGACCGGCAAGACCGCCGCCAGAAACACGAACAGTGATGTCGAAATCTTTTTGTTTGCCCGTGAGAGCCAGAGGGTCGGTAATCTCGGCAAGATAGGTTTTGTTGCCAGAGAGATATTCGAGAGCTGGCATGTCGTTGATGGTGAGTTCACCTTTGCCTTTGAAAAGGCGAGCGCGAGCAGTAGCGGCTTTGCGGCGACCAAGACCATAAACGTAGGTAGTTTTCGTTGCAGTCATTATTTAATCTCCTTTGGGGTTTGGGCAGTGTGGACATGTTCAGCACCAGCGAAAACGCGCAAGCGAGCAAGACGATCGGCTGCGAGTTTGTTCTTTGGGAGCATGCCTTTGACGGCCTCGCGGATAGCAAGAGCAGGGTCTTTTTCGAGAACTTCCTCAAGCTTCAACTCTGTTAAACCACCTGGGAATCCACTGTGGCGATAGTATTTTTTGTCGACCATTTTGTTGCCAGTGACTTTGAGGTCTTTGGCGTTGATGACGACGACATAGTCACCATTGTCGATATGTGGAGTGTAAGTCACTTTCGACTTCCCCATCAATTTGTCGGCAATAACGACAGCAAGTTTGCCAAGAGGGAGCGTAGAGGCATCGATGAGATACCATTCGCGTTTGATTTCGGAAGATTTTTGGGAATAAGTTTTCATTACTTTTGCTCCTTTCCGAGATCGATATCATCAACGAAAGAAATCGTTCCCATTTCGGCGTGGTCACCTTTGCGGAAACCGGCATTTTCGATACGAAGATAACCTGAGTCACGTTTGATTTGGGGAGCGATGACATCCATGAGGAGGTCAGCAACTTCGATATCATTCAAACGAGCAATCAAGAGGCGACGATTAGCAAGTCCACCTTTTTTCGCAATAGTGACAAGTTTCTCAGCGTCGCGGCGAATTTCTTTGGCGCGAGCGAGAGTAGTTGTGATTGATTGGTATTTGATCAGGGAGCACATCAACCCACGTTTGAGAGCTTTCCGCTGATCGGTTTCACGGCCGAACTTGCGGCCTTTATATCCGTGGCGATGCATTATTTTGTTAACTCCGTTATTTTTTCTTTAACTTCTTCCAACGCCTTCGAACCAAAACCTTTGAGTTCTTTCAACTCAGAATCGGTGAGATGAATGAGTTCATCGAGGTTTTTGATGTCGTTGTTGATGAGAGCGTTGGCTGTACGAGCGGAAAGACCAAGTTCCTCAATCGGAAGGCTGAGACCAGTGTCAGTACCAGCATCTACAGCACCCGGAGCGGCGACGCGATCGAGCACGACACCTTCGGCGAGAGCGGTATATTGGTTGACAAGAATGGCGGCAGCTTCGTTGAAAGCATCATGAGGAGTGATGGTTCCGTCGGTATCAACAGTGATAGTAAGCTGTTGGAGGTTGGTGTCTTGACCAACACGAGTGTTCTCTACTTTGTAGCGGACGCGGAGAACTGGAGAGAAGACAGCGTCGAGAGCAATCATGTCGCTGTGGACACGAGCTTCGCTGGACTTGTCAATCGTGAGATAACCGCGGCCGGTTTCAACGATGAAGCGCATTTTCAAAACGAACTTCGGGTCGTCGATGTGACAGATGACTTGGTTCGGGTTGGAGATTTCGACATCGGCTGGTAATTTGATGTCGCCAGCAACAACGCGTTTGTCGCCATCTTTGTCGCTTTGGTCGGAACCCTTAATCTCAAGGGTGAGTTCGACTGGAGCGTCGGCATAGCATTTGAAGCGAATGTTTTTGAGGTTGAGCATGATGTCAACCACGTCTTCGCGGATGCCTGGGATGGCAGAATATTCATGGTTGCTACCCTCGATGCTGAAAGCAGTGATGGCGGCACCTTTGATGCTGGAAAGCAAGACACGACGGAGAGAGTTGCCGAGAGTGTTACCGTAGCCATAATAGAGTGGCTTGATAACGAATTCGGCGCTGGTAGCACTGAGTTCATTAACTTCGGCGAGATTGGCTTCGTGGATAACTTTTGTTGTCATTTTGTTCTCTCCTTAATTTTAGCGTGAGTAATACTCGACGATTAGTTGTTCGTTAATGCCCACCTCAGCTTCTTCACGCTTTGGCAGCCCGATAACCTCGATTTTCATTTTTTTCGCGTCAACTTTGAGCCAAGAAAGTGGGCTCTGGGAAGAAGCGGCAAGAACGTTGTCGAGATTTTTGAAATATTCGGATTTTTGTGACTTGGCACGAACCTCAAGGACATCACCTGGTTTCAAGCGAATGGAAGGAACGTCGATGCGACGACCATTCAAGGTGAAGTGGCCATGAGAAACGAGTTGGCGAGCAGCGCGACGAGTAGTCGCAAAACCTGCACGATAGACTGCGTTATCAGCACGGCGCTCGAGAAATTCGAGGAGCTTCTCGCCGGTCAAACCGTCGGCTTTTTGGGCCTCGGCCATGACTTTGGCGAATTGTTTTTCAAGCAAGCCGTAGAGACGGCGAACTTTTTGTTTCTCGCGGAGCTGAGTCAAATAGAGACTGCCACCACGAACGCGCATGTCGGCGTGTTGACCAGGGATACCGGTTTTCTTGGCCATGACTTTGTGCGCTTTGGGCGCGAGAGCGTAGCCCTCACGGCGACTTTGTTTGCAAACTGGAGATTTATCGCGGGCCATTATGGTTTCCTTTCTCCCTTTGGACGCACACCACCGTGCGCGATTGGGGTCATATCAGTGATGGAATCGATTTTGATACCAGCGGCGGAGACGGCGCGGATGGCGCTATCACGACCGAGACCGATGCCTTTAACATAGACATCGACACTGTTCAAACCGTGTTCCTTTTTGGCGGTTTCGAGAGCTTTTTCAGCGGCGATACCGGCAGCATAGGCAGTTCCCTTTTTGGAACCGCGGAAACCGTTGGCACCAGCGGAAGATTGAGCAATCACGCCACCAGTTTTGTCGGAAACGCTAACAATGGTGTTGTTGAAAGTGGCTTGGATGTGAACTTGACCAGAAGTCACAATGCGTTTGCCTTTTTTGCCTTTGGCTTTTGTGGCCTTAGCTTCGACCACAGGAGATTCGTTTTTCAATTCTTCTGTCATTTTATTCCTTTCCTAGGTCTTTGAAGCAGCTTTTGGTTGTGCACCACCGACCGCGATCGCCTTACCCTTACGTGTACGTGCGTTCG
>CAYZRN010000043.1:0-4071 GCA_964480855.1 uncultured Candidatus Saccharibacteria bacterium
AAGTTGCCAAGAACGAAGAGGCGTTCCGCAAGTTCATGGATGTGCAGCACGTGATTTAGCTCGCCTTCAAAAATTCGGACGTAGAGAACGACGCCGCGATAATCGTCGAAATAGCTGTCGAAAATTAGCGCTCTGAGGTTTTTGCCGGCGGATTTTTCTGCCGGAGAGGGGGATTTTTCGATAATGGCGTCGAGAACTTTTTCGACGTTTTGACCGGTTTTGGCGGAGACGCCGATGATGTCGGACTCGGAGCAGCCGAGAAGGTTGATGATTTCGCGTTTGGTTTCCTCGACTTCGGCGGCGGGGAGGTCGATTTTGTTGATGACGGGAATGATTTTGAGATCTTGTTCGAGGGCGAGGTAGACATTGGCGAGGGTTTGGGCCTGGATGCCTTGGGTGGCGTCGACAACGAGAATGGCGGTTTCGACGGCTTGGAGCGAGCGAGAGACTTCATAGGAAAAATCGACGTGGCCAGGAGTATCGATGAGATTTAGTTCGAAACCTTTCCAGTGCATTTCTACGGGAGCGAGTTTGATGGTGATGCCCTTTTCGCGCTCAAGCTCCATCGAGTCGAGGAGTTGGGACTTCATTTCGCGTTTTTCGACAGTGCCGGTCAGCTCCATCATACGGTCGGCGAGAGTAGATTTGCCGTGGTCGATGTGAGCGATAATACAGAAATTACGGATTTTTGCGGTGTTCATTGTGGTATAATTATAAAACATGAAACGAGTTTTGGCAATTTCTGGTGGGATGGATTCGATGGTGCTTTTGGATTTTTGTGTGAAAAAATACGGGAAGGACGAGATAGCTGTGGCGCATTTCAACCATGGTACCCGCCCGTCGGCGGATGATGATGAAAAATTCGTGAAAAAAGTGGCGGAGAAATATGGAGTTTTGGTGGAAGTAGGGCGAGGGAAGTTGGGGGAGGGAGTTTCGGAAGAAAAGGCGCGAGAAAAAAGATATGAATTTTTGCGACAAGTAGCGAAAAAATATGATGCGAAAATTTTGACGGCGCATCATCTTGATGATTTGTGCGAAAGCGTGGCGATTAATTTTTTGCGCGGGACGGGATGGCGAGGGCTGGCGGTTTTGAATGCAAAAGACGTCGAACGGCCGTTGGTTTCGTGGACGAAAAAAAATATTTTGGAGTATGCGGCGAAAAATGGAATTGTTTTTCGGGAAGACCCTACAAATTCGGACGAAAAATATTTGAGAAATAGAATTCGGTTAAAAATTCGTGGGCTGCCGGACGAGAAAAAAACAGAGGTCGGAGAGCTGTCTTCTAAACAAAAGGAGATTGAACGGGAAATTGAGAAAATTTTGGACGAAATTTTGCCAAAGGGCAGAAAATTCGGACGAAAATGGTTCTCTCAAGTTGATGACGAGGTGGGGATGGAGATTTTAAGGACGAGAGTGACGGCGACAAGACCGCAAATGCTGAATTTCTTGAAAGCGATTCGAGAATACCAGCCGGGAAAGTCTTTTAATTTGCCAAAAGATAAGTTAGTTAAAATTGACAAAGATAGTTTTGTGATATAATGAGGTTATGCTAGTTAATGGGTCGAGGTTGAAAAATTTCCCGGTGCTTTCTTTGCATCTTGGGGGGCCTGCGGCGAGAACCCAAGAACTGATTGTCGACCCGAAAAAATTCCAGATAGTGGGGTTTTATGTCGATGGAGCGAGCGTCAGAAACGGCGAGTCGGGGAATATTTTGGAGTCGAACGCCGTGAGAGAATATTCAAAGCTCGGGATGATTGTTGACTCGACGGATGATTTTGTGAACGAGGGGGACGTGATTAGGTTGGATGAGATTATCAAACTGAGGTTCAAGCTAGATGGGCTGAAAGTAATCACGAAAAAGAAAACGAAGCTCGGGAAAGTTGTAGATTTTACGGTTGATACGGAAAACTTCAAAATTTTGCAGATTATTGTGCAAAGACCGCCGCTCAAGGCGTTTATTGATCCGGAGCTGGTGATTTCGCGGAAGGAAATTGTGGAGATTTCGAACGAAAAAATTGTCGTGAAAGACGAGGAAGAAAAAATCCGCAAAAAAGCGATGAAAGAAGATTTTGTGCCGAACTTTGTTAATCCTTTTCGAGAACCAAACTTCGCACCAGCTGATAGTCAAAGCCCTGGCGGACGAGATAGTTGATTAATTTTGAATCGTCATATTTTTTGCGTTTTTTGGCAATCATTTTTTTGATTTCTTCGGTTTCGTTGCGAGAGGAGGCGGCGAGGGCGAGCTCGATGTCGGGTTTTTTGATGCCTTTTTGGCTTAGTTCTTGGCGTAGGCGACGCTCGCTAATTCCCTTTTTGACGAAGCGATTTTCGACGTAGAATTTGGCGAATTTTAGATCGTCGAGATAGCCTTTTTCGATGAGGCGAGCCATGACGGCGGCGATGTTTTCGTCGGAAATTTCGGGAGCAAACTCGGTGCGGATTGCCCAAGGTGAATTCCTGAACTTTAGGTGTCCGTTTTCGTCGAGGTTGTCGGGATTTCTGTAGGGATTTTCGTCTTTGTGTTCTTCTTTGTAGCGTTTGGCGTTGAGGCGACGTTTGTTATCGAGGGTACGGTTGAGTTTCTTGCGTTTGAGATGGTCGGCGGTTTCTTTGATGGAACGAGGGCGCGTGAGTACCCATTCGAGAGTTCTTTGGTAGAGTTTGCCGAACTCAGAAGCTTTGCGAAGATTTTCGACTTCTTCTTTGGAAAAGTTTTTGCCGACTTTGACACCGAAATCGATGACTTGGGAAATATCGAGCGAAAATTCGAACTTTTCGTTGAGAAAAACGTTGACGCGATTTTCGTCATGGAGCGACGGCTTCAAGTTCGTGACACAAAAAAGCCCTGGGGTGGAAGCGGGCTTTTTTGCGGAATAGATTTCCATTAGGCTTCTTCAGCTGCTTTGGCTTTTTCGCGAACTTGAGCTTCAATCTCTGACATGAGGGCTTGGTTTTCGCGGAGAAGTTTTTTGGCGGCTTCGCGACCTTGGGCGATGGTTTCGCCTTTGTATTTGAGGAAGGCGCCGGCTTTGTCGATGATGCCGTATTGGACAGCGAGGTCGAGAACATCACCGACTTTGGAAATGCCTTCGTTGTACATGATGTCGAACTCGGCAGTGCGGAAAGGGGCGGCGATTTTGTTTTTGACGATTTTGACTTTTGTGCGGTTGCCGGAAATATTTTCGCCTTCTTTGATTTGGCCGATGCGGCGAATGTCGAGACGGACGGAAGCATAGAATTTCAAGGCGTTGCCACCAGTGGTGGTCTCAGGGTTGCCAAACATAACGCCGATTTTCATGCGAATTTGGTTAATGAAAATAACGGTGGCTTTGGACTTGCTGATAATACCGGTGAGTTTGCGCATGGCTTGGGACATGAGGCGAGCCTGGAGACCCATTTGGGCATCGCCCATATCGCCATCGATTTCGGCTTGGGGGACGAGGGCGGCGACGGAGTCGACGACAATGAGGTCGACAGCGCCAGAGCGAACGAGGGTTTCGCAGATTTCGAGAGCTTGTTCGCCGTTGTCGGGTTGGGAAATGAGCAAATCGTCGGTGTTGATGCCGATGCGGCGGGCATAGGCTGGATCGAGAGCATGCTCAGCGTCGATGAAGGCAGCGGTACCACCTTGTTTTTGGATTTCGGCGATAGCGTGGAGCGTGAGGGTGGTTTTGCCGGAGGATTCAGGGCCGTAGATTTCGATGATACGGCCTTTTGGATAACCGCCCCCGAGAGCGAGGTCGAGAGAAAGCGAGCCAGAAGGCAAAAGTTCGACGTTGACCTTTTTGGCTTCGCCGAGTTTCATGATTGAACCGTCGCCAAACTGTTTGGTAATTTGGGAAATGGCTAATTTTAGCGCTTCGTTTCTACCGTTGTCTTGTTGTTCTTTTTGCCCATCCGTTTTGTCAGCTTTCTTAGCCATAGTATTACCTCTTAGATTAAATATAAGCTTATTGTAGCATAGGGGGTTTTGATTATCCAGATGATTCAATAAAAAAATCCCGAGACGGGATCTAAAAAATGGTAGTACCGACTGGGCTTGAACCAGTGACCTTGGGCTTATGAGTCCCA
>CAYZRN010000044.1:0-4055 GCA_964480855.1 uncultured Candidatus Saccharibacteria bacterium
GGATTTCTCCATTCGATTTTAAGTCGAACGCGTATACCAATTCCGCCACTCGGGCTTTGCTTCGCTCAGCCCGACGCGTCCCAAGGGGTAAACGGGCAAGCTTTTGCTGGAGGCACCGACCGGAATTGAACCGGTGTACGCGGTTTTGCAGACCGCTGCGTAACCACTCCGCCACAGTGCCGTATCTTCATTATAGCATAGAAAGGTTGCCCCAAAAATAAAAAATGTACCGCTCAGGTACATTTTTCCTCCCAATTTTTCTGTTTTATTTCTAGGCGGATAAAAATTATAAGCCAAATGTAACTCTACGCTCTACCCACCTCGGGAGTTCGGGCCGCTCTCAACGTAATCACGTCCGAATTCCTGATTCTATTTTAGCATGAGTGGTTTTTGAGTCAATATTGATTTTTTAGATTTTTCGTGTCATAATTTTTTATGTTTTAACAGGGGTAGACAAGGCTTTTTGTATTGATTTTTTTCTAGAATATTTTTTATTTATGTTAGTGATTTTTGGAGAATGTTTGGTATAATGAAAGAAATAAAAGTGGAGGAAATGTGCAGAAACGAGCAAAAGTTGTTATTGGGGCTGTTCTGGCAGCAATTTTTGTTCTGCTAGTTGTTGTCGCTTCCTTTACTATTTCTGGCCGGGTCGGGACCACAGAAAAGGTTGTGAGAGGGACGGAAATTGGCGAACCTGGCATATTCAGCCTAACGGATTTCGAGGAAAATATCACTATTGTCGCCCCTGGTGACTACCGTTTTTATGAGACTGCTACGGATAAAACTATTTTTGTCGATGCCGAAGGAGAGGTGACGATAATTTTAGATGGAGTTACAATAAATAACTCGAAAACGGCGGGGATTGTTAATTTGACTGGCAATAAATTAACCGTGGCACTAGCCGAAGGCACGACGAATAAAATTACTGGGGGGAGTCGCTCGAAATATCGTGCGCCAATTTATTCGTCTGGTGATATATTGGTTGTTGGCGAAGGGGGAGCACTTGTTCTCCAAAATAACTACGGCGAAGGAAAAGCGTTTATTTCTGAGGGTGAAAAAATTGAAATTGGTGGCGGAGTGATAGTTCTAGCCTTGACAGCCGGAGACTATGATTTTAATAAGTTTGTCTTCCACCAAAAAAAGTTGGCGTTTGATTTGGATGAGACGGCAAAGGCAGGAACAAAAATATCAATTGTCGACAAGACTGCTAGCCCAGTTTGTCAGTTTGAGACAGAAACTCAGTTCAAAAAAGTCGTATTGAATGCGGATTATTTGGAAAATGAAAAATATTTCCTTTATCTCGACGAACAACTAGTAAAATCCGGAGTGGCAGAATGAAAAAATGGTTAGACGGTTGGCTGATGGCAGGGCAGGGGGTCTGGTTGTCCATGAAAGATTGGGGATTTTGGGTGGCGTTTTTGCCGGTATTTTTAGTCTTTGGGACACTGCTAAATTTGCTCGCGAATGGGTTAGGGATTTTCCAGGCTATAGGGGCGGTTGGATTTTCTGGGGCGATGAGGATTATCTTCGATGCCATGGTCAGTCTTTTCGGGATAAACAAAGCATTTTTGGATTGGATACTGGTGTTTTCGATAGCAATTTTGCAAGGTATTTTGGTTGGCCTGATTGTTGTGGTTTGGAGAAAAAAATCGAAAATCCAGAGTGGGAGCTTACAGAATGCGGGGATTGTGGCTGGACTAGCGGTGCTAGGAACTGGGTGCCCGACCTGTGGGACTGCACTTTTGGCGCCAGCCATCGGGGCGGTGTTTGCTGGGGGTGGAGTTTTGGTGGGGGCAATTTCTTGGGTAGTGACGCTGGCGGCGGTGACAGTCGCGCTTTTGAGCCTGAGGAAAGTCGGGATGGATGCATATGCTATAATAATGAGTGAAAAATATGAAACAAAGAAAGCGAAGAGAAATAATGAAAAAGGCCGTTAGAATTATTGTTTTAGTCGTACTGAGTGGGTTGATTCTGGGTTTAGTCATCTACAACGCATATCATCAACCACCGATTTCCGAAGAAGTGTGGGACGAAGGGACAACAATCGGTGATTCAGAAACCGCAACAAGGCATTATGTACAATATTCTGACCTTGCTTGCCCTTATTGTGACGTGTTTACGCGTTTGACAATTGAAAATGAGGAGGAATTTAGTCAATACCTCGCTGACCACCAAATCTTGTTCGAAATCCGCTTGACCGAAATGCTTTTTGATAGTGTCGGCAGCGAAATTTCTAGAGATTCAGCAGTGGCGGCTTATTGTGCACGAAGAGAAGGAAAATTCGTAGACTATTATCATGCCGGCGTAATGGCGCTTTATGAAGATTATCACTCGAAAGGAATTGGAGATTCGAAAACCGCACCGAAAATTACTGGCATGGCAGACGATTATTGGCTAGAGATTGGGCATAAGTTGGGTCTAGGTGAAGAATTTGATAGTTGTGTCGGAAACCAAGAAACTTTGAGCGAGGTAGCCAAAAATACCAAAAAAGCCGAGCAACAAGCGAGTGGGTTGCCGTTCTTCCAATTCGACAAATATACTTTTGCAGGATTCGACAATACTTGGGGGTGGGAATATGTCGTTAGATATTTGGATGCTGGTTTGTAATTTTCTTCGCTTCGAATAATACCGTCGGGACGGCTGGTGGCGGAGTAAAATCAGTAGGTTTGAGTGGGTATTTGATTTTGGTGGTATATTTTTTGATGAGCGCCTGGCCAAGTTGGGAAGTATAATGACGATCGGTGTTTAACAATTTTAGCGCGAACTGTTTTTGGAGAATGAGATAAAAACTTTCTGGCGGAAATTCTGCCTCGAGAAGTTTGTGGGCAATTTTGGAGCTAAGATGAAAAGGTGGGTTGGCAAAGACTTTGTAGGGCTCGGTTGGCAAATCAAGGCAAAGAAAATCTTGCTCGAAAACTTTAACATTTTCGATATGATGTTTTTGGAGATTAGCGCGAAGTTTTGCTGCAGTTTCTGAGTCCGGCTCAATGGCCCAAACTTCGCGAGACTTTTTGGCGAGAGCAAAGGTTATCACGCCAGACCCGGCACCAATGTCGAGCACAAGGTCGCGTTTTTTGATGTTGGAATGACCGACCAACATCAACGCAAACTTTGGGCTGCGAAGAAAATGTTGGGAGAGTTGATATTTACGCATCGAGTTTGGATTGTTCGCCGGTGACTAGATTTTTCTTGACTAGGTTACCAGATTTTGTTTCGTTTTCGCCGACAACGACAGCAAATTGAGCAATTTTGCCAGCGTGCGTGAGTTTATCGCCAAGTTTTTTGCCAGAGAAAATAATATCGACGGATTGACCACGTTTGCGAATTTTGTCTGCGAGTTCGAAACAAAATTCAAATTCATGTTCGGAAATTGGGACAATGGCAAAATCGATAGGGGGTCTTGTCACGGAAGTGAGCAGTTTGTTCTCCTGGAGAACGAAGAAGAGGCGAGACAAACCGATCGAGCCACCAACTCCCGGGAAGGATTGGTCGGAAAAATGTCCAGTGAGGTTTTCGTAACGCCCACCACCGCCAATCGAACCAATATAGCGATAATCGTCTAGGACCGCCTCAAAAACCGTGCCGGTATAGTAGTCGAGACCACGGACGATGAGCATGTCGGCAATAGTTTTTCCGGTCAAACCCTGCTTTTCTAGCAAGTCGAGAACAAAGAGAAGTTCTTCTACACCAGCTAGAAAAGTTTCGCTACCAAAATCAAAATTACGAAGACGTTTTTCTACCTCGCGTTTCGTGCCATGGATATCGATAAAATCAATGATTTTTTCGACAGCATCAGCGCCAATTTTGAGATTATCCAATGATTCCCTGGTCGTAGCAGCGGGAACTTTTTCGGCGTGATCGATGATGCCGAAAATTTCACCAGAAAATTGTTCGAGGGCAAGCTCTTCGATGAGGCCAGTGAGAATTTTGCGGTTACTGATTCTGACAATTGGTTTTGGCAGGTTGAGAGCTTCGAGAGTTGAAAAATAAGTGGCTATAACTTCCTGCCCTTTATTTTTCGCAGTTGTCATTATATATCTCCTTTCCGGACAACC
>CAYZRN010000045.1:0-4019 GCA_964480855.1 uncultured Candidatus Saccharibacteria bacterium
TTTTTCGGGTCAAAACCGCGAGAGATGAGATGGTTTTTTACCTTTTCGTCGAATTTTAAACCGAGATTTTGGTTGCCGAGGCGCTTTTTTAGCTCACTAATCATGTTGTCGAAGATTCTCTCGACATTTTGGCGCGTGAGAGCATGGAAGACCTGAATGGAGTCGAGGCGGTTGATGAGCTCGGGGCGCATGGACTTTTCGAGGGCGCGATGAGCTGCGGCTTTGTTTTCTTCGTATTCGATGGCGAGGTCTTTTTTGTCTTTCGGGGTTTTGGCAGAAAAGCCGAGTTCGGTCTCGCGGGACATGTCGCTGGAACCGAGGTTGCTAGTCAAAATGACGATGGTGTTGTTGAATTTTACTTTGTTACCTTGGCCGTCGGTCAAAACGCCGTCTTCGAGGATTTGGAGCAAGATATTGAAGACTTCTGGGTGAGCTTTTTCGATTTCGTCGAACAAAACGACAGAATATGGGCGGCGACGGACAGCTTCGGTGAGTTTGCCGCCATCGTCATAGCCAACATAGCCGGCAGGAGCGCCAACAAGGCGAGAAACGTTGTGCTTTTCACCAAATTCAGACATGTCGATTTTGATGAGCGAGTTGTCACCACCAAAAACTTCGCGGGCGATAACGCGAGCTAGCTCGGTCTTCCCTACTCCGGTAGGTCCCATGAAAAGGAAGCTGCCGATTGGGCGGTTCGGGTTCGAAATACCGCTCCGGCCGCGTCGAATAGCGCGAGAAACGGCTTCGACGGCTTCATCTTGGCCGATGATGGACTTTTTTAGGTGGGTGTCGAGGTTGAGTAGCAACTCCATTTCCGAGCCGTGGACTTTTGAGACTGGGATGCCGGTTTTGAGAGAGATGGCGGTCGCGAGATTTTCTTCGGAAAGCACCGGCGGTTTTTCTTTGTCGGCGCCAGTTTTGTCGAGTTTTTTGATTTCGGCTTCGAGTTTGGCGAGTTCGGTTTTGACGGCGGCGGCGTGTTCGTAGTCCTCTTTTTCGGCGAGTTGTTCAATTTTTTCCTCGAGAGTGGCTTGTTCGATTTTGAGTTTTTTGTATTTGCCACCGTCTTTTTTGTCGGCGGCGACTTTGGCGATGGCAGCGGCTTCGTCTAGCACATCAATCACTTTGTCGGGCATGAAACGGTCGCTAATATAGCGGTTTGACATAACATAGGCTGTGTCGAGGATTTCGTCGGGGATTTCGACGCCGTGATGTTTTTCGTAGTGGGACTTGATACCTTTCAAAATGCGGATAGTAACGGTTTTTGACGGTTCTTCGACTAGGACGGTTTGGAAACGGCGAGAGAGAGCTTTGTCTTTTTCGATGCCTTTGCGATATTCGTCGAGAGTGGTGGCGCCGATGAGGTGGATTTTGCCTCGCGCGAGAGCTGGTTTTAGAATGTTGGCGGCGTCCATCGAACCTTCGGAAGAACCCGCGCCGGAGAGAAGATGAAGTTCGTCTATGAAAAGAATAATCGAATCGTCCTCGACGGCTTCGTCAATGACGCCTTTAATGCGTTCCTCGAATTCGCCACGGAATTTGGTGCCAGCAACCATGCTCGATAGATCGATTTGAAAAAGATGTTTGCCGATGAGAGAGCCAGGGACATCGTTTTTGACGATGCGAGTCGCGAGGCCTTCGACGATGGCAGTTTTGCCAACGCCAGCTTCGCCGATGAGGACGGGGTTGGATTTGGTGCGGCGACAAAGTACGGTGATGGTGCGCTCGATTTCGCTGTCGCGACCAATCACGGTGTCGAGTTTGCCTTGGCGAGCAAGTTCGGTCAAATCAGTGCCGAAACGGTTGAGATATTTGAGGCCAGAACGGTTGTTGCGGGCGTATTTTTGCTTTTCGCGTTTGATTTTGGCGGTTTCGGCTTGTTTGGCGGCGAGTTCTTCGATTTGGTCGAGCAAAGCTTCGAGATCGACTTTTTCGGAGGAAAGCAGCATGGCGGCGCGAGAGTTGGGCTGGGACAAAAGCGCATAAAGAACATGTTCCGTGCCAATCAAATCAAGACCTTGTTCTTTGACGAAATTCGCAGCCATGCGCAGAGTCAAAACACAAGCCTCAGACAACGACATCATCGCCATCTGGGAACCAGGGACGTCAGAAGCGGGACGATCGAGCTTTTTCTCGATAACATTCAAGTTAATTCCTTCCTCGGAAAGCAAGCGAGCGGCAGTAGAGACGTCTTGGGCCAAAATACCCATGAGAAGATGCTCTGTACCCATATAACCGTTGTTGTAACGTTTGCTGAAATAATCGGCCTTCTGGAGCGCAAACCGAGCGTTTTCAGAGAGGTGATTCATGATTTCGGTAAATTCGTCTTGCATACTTAGTCTAGTATAGAGCAAAAATTAGCACTGTCAAGCCGCGAGTGCTAATTTTGGCCGGTGAGCCAGAGCCAGATTTTTTCGAAGAATGAAGGCTCGTTGGAGGGTAGATTTTCTTCTTCTTCGAAGTCGGAGATGACAGGCGCGGAAGAAGTAGCGTTTTCATAGGACGGAGAGATTTGCTCCGCTGTGACGAGGAGACGATAGCGTGAGGTGCCGAGCGGCGTACAAGTGACGAGCGTGAGGACGGGTTTTTCGGTGGTGTAGACGAGAGCGGAGACGTTGGTTGGTTCGATAACGGACTGGCCAGTGACGCGATAGGTGTAGCGAGTGGAATTGTAGTGAACATAGACTAAATCGCCAGCTTCGAGGCGCTCGAGGCCAGAAAAGATGAATTTGTATTGGTTGTTGCTGTAGATGTCGCCGGCGGAATGACCGGTGATGACGGTGTTGCCGATTTCGCCTGGGAAAGCGCTGGCACCGTTGATGCGGTAGTGGGCGACGCCGCGGGTCATGGCTGCGTCAACTTCGGAAAGAGAGATGCCAAATTCGACGGGGACTTCGATGTTGAGTTTCGGGATGATGAGCTTCGGGTCGGCGGAAACGGAGACTGAAACGACTGGATCGATGGCGGAGATGCTGCCAGCGGGAGCTTCGCCCGGGGAGACATAGGCGGCGATGGGGGAGAAAATGAGACGGTTATATTGCAAAAACAAAAAAACCAGCACTACGGCGAGGCCGGCAAAAAGCGGGATGAGTTTTTTGCGACGACGGGTTTTCAAGGCAGAATCAGAAGCCTTTTGGCGGATTTTGGCGCGGAGTTTCGAGGAAGGAGCGGCGGCGGAACGAGAAATCTCCTCGAGAGCGGCGGTTTCCTCGGCTTTTTGGCGCTCGGACTTGAGTTTTTCTTTGGCGACGTATTGTTTGGCAGCGTTGCTATAATAATTACTGTAATATTTTTGGTAATAATCTTGCCAAGCGGAGTGGTATCTTCTCCACTCTTCGTTCGAGATACGGGGAGCGGTTTTTGCGCCCTCGGTTTCTTTCAACTTTCCGTGGGATTCATAGGCAGCAAGAACTTTTTTGCGCGCAATTTCTGCCGCAGTTCGTCTCTGACGTTCTTCTGAGGAAAGCCCACCATCTTCTGAATTCATGTATATTATTATAGCATGAAAAAGTTTTCAGAAAATGCTTGTTTTTTAAAAATTTAGTGTATAATAATAAGCAGTATGGATAATACTATGGTTCGAGTGGTGTCGGACCGTAAAATACACAGGAGGTATATGAAAAAGATAAGAAGTCCAAGGCTCGGGAAGGTGTTCGTAGGCTTTGCATTTTGTTTTGCAATCCTTTTTGTCTTCCTACCATATATAATGCTGAACGGAGCCGCAGCAGAAAACATTACAATCACAGTCGGTGTTGACGTGCTTGACCTTGAGCTCAACACTGGTAGTGAGAGCGGTAATGTGGCTTTTGATAGTGTTACCCCGACGACAGACGGGACGCTACTTTTGGCCAAAAAGGACATCACCGTCACGACCAACGCGCTTTGGTATGCGGTTTATCTCTCGACAACTTCTGCTGACACCACACTTTGCCCAAGGACAGCTTCGGGCGCATGTTCTTCTACCTCCATGATTCAATCCGTTGGCACCAAAGGCGCCTCCTTCACAACGCCATACAACT
>CAYZRN010000046.1:0-3877 GCA_964480855.1 uncultured Candidatus Saccharibacteria bacterium
ACAGTGATGCGATAGAGGATTGTTTGACTTTCGCCGGCATCGATTTTGTAGATTGCAGTTTCGTTATAGCTGCCGTTCTCGTCATTGAAAGAAACCCAACGCGCGATTTGGTTGTAGGAGGTAGCATTTTCTTCGTCGAAATTGACAGTGTAGTCTTCGTCGACGACAAGATATGGAGCAGCATAGAGTTTGTAGGAAAATTCCTCGTCGCCGTTGTTGGTGACGGTCATGGTGTAGTTTTGAGTATCGCCGGCCTTGATAGTGAAATAGTTGCTGACTGGGGAGATTTTTAGGTTAACGCCGGAGCCAGCTGAGGTCGGGTTGCTCAAAAATAGAACTCCAAAAAACATGGCGATTAGGCTAAGTAGAAAATATTTCCTCATGATTCCTCCTGTACTAGGTATTATTATAAAGGTTGATGCGAAAAAATGGAACGGTCAGAAGCCAAAATTCTTGGAACGACGAGGGCGAGATGAACGACGTTTTTTGAATTTGATGACGGCGGCGATGATGAGAACTGTAAGGACGAGAAGGAAGGCGACAATGAACCAGAGAGGACAAAGGATGACGATTTTCGAGACGGTGACGTTTTCATCGAGATAGTTGAGATTCAAAGAGACGCGGAAGATGCCGAGGAAAGGCGACCCGGGCCAAGAAATTTCGCCGTTGCGAACCGTGTCTGGCATGACGAGAATGGTCTTGGGGTCGTCGGCGTTAGAATAAGCTTCGGAGCCGTTGAAGAAATTCGTGACGCGCATGGTACAAGTCGCGACAGCGTTGACGTTGCCGGTGTTCGAGAGAGAAAAGGTGGCAGAAACTGGAGGCTGGAGCAGGAAGCCATCGATGTTTTTCGAGAGAATTTCGCCATCATAGCGAGTGACGCCAGAGATTTCTGCGGAGATAATCATGCCGACATTGCTGAGATATTGGACGGCATGACCTTCGACGCTGTTATCAACGGTAGCGGAGATAACGGCAAATTGGGCACCGGCGGGTGTGTCGAGTGGAACGTTGACTGTATAGGGGATGTCGACGTAATCACCCGGGTTGACATAGAAACTTTCCTCTGGGACGGTAATCCAGTCGACGATTTGGGTGTAGTTATTTCTCAGGGAGTAAATTGGATCATAGGAGCCGTTGGTGACTTGGTAGGGGGAGATAGAGATAGAAAAAGAGAAAGGGGCTTCGCCGATATTTTTGACGACAAGGACGTCACTATAGTAAGCGCCTGGGTCGAGGTTGACACTTTTGGTGACTGGGGAGATTTCAATCGAGCTACCCTCGGCAAAAGTCGGGGTAAAACAACAAAAAGCAAGGCAAAAAGCGACAGTAATAATGGTTAGAATTTTGTGTGTTTTTAAAAACTCCATGAACCTCCTTGAATCTGTTGTTATTATACATAACCTCAATAAAAAAAACAACCGCTTTTGGCGGTTGTTTTGTGTCGAGCTAACTAGGAGCTTGGGTTGCCTGTAACGGTGTAGACGACGGTGTCGGTGTATTCACCAGAGACCGAGCTACCAGTGGCGATACCGTATTTGACGTAGGTGTTTTCATTGAAGGAAGAGGTTGTAATGTTGGTACCGTCATTGTTGCGCAAAACTGCAGCACCGTCCACGTCGTCGGACGTAGGAACAGGGTGGTAGTTAGCTTCATAGGAATCACCGGTTTTCACTTTGTAGCCCCAGCTAGGAGTGGAGGCAACAAGAGCAGCACCTTCGGTGATTGGGCTGATGTAGTGAGAAGCATCACGTTTCAAGGTGTTGTCCTCATCTTGGTCGATAACAGTGAGGTTGTAGCCGTTGGTGTTGTTGGTAGCGACGTTGATGGTGTGCTCGATGGTTTCGTCGGTAGCGTTCGCGGACATATTGACTGTGCTAGAAATCGGAACTTCGCCACCGTTGACGGTCATGGCGAGAGTCTCGCCGATGCGGACAGTGATAGTGGCGGTGTTAGTCGTTGCTGCATAAGAACTGAGCGGGATAATGGAAGCCCCGAGAGCAGCAACAGTCCCGGCCATCGCTAAAATTTTTGTTCCTTTTTTCATGTTTTTGTTTCCTGTTTATGTTAGCTTTTTATTTTTTTGCTTCTTACTTCTTTATTTTACTCTTTCTTCAAAAAAAAGCAAGAGTTTTTTAGCGCGAAATTTGCGGAATATTGTATTTTTTGGCGCGATGAGCGGCTTTTTTGCGAGCGCGGGAGTTAGAAAAAACCCAAACGACTCCAGCAATAATGAAAATAATCCAAAGCGTCAAAAACCACAGCGGGCAAACGAAAACAGTTCTCTCGTTGGTCGAAGTGTGTCCGAAAGCGGAGACTGTCTGGACGACCCGGAAAATGCCGAGCTGGGGCGTTTCGTCCCAAGAGCTGGAGGTGAGAAGGGTGGTTTTTGGGATGATGATGTTGGCTTTTGGGGTTTCTTCTGTCGAATAAAGCTCTTCGTCGGAAAAAAGCGGGAAGATTTTCATAGTATAGGTCGATTCGGCGTGTACGTTGCCGTCATTTTTCACCAGAGACGAGGTAGAGATAGGCGAGCTAAAGAAGAAATTGGGGATATTGTTCTCGACAATCTCGCCAGAAACCGTAGTTTCTCCGGCGACCGAGGCGTAGATGATGGAGGCGACTTGGCGGTTGAAACCAATTTTGTTGCCCTCGGAAGTATTTTCTTCCGTGGCGGCGCGAACGATAATGGCAGCGTATTGCCCGCCGCCAAGAGCGTCTTCTGGGACGGTGATGGTGAAAGGGATTTCGATGAGCTCTTGGCCAAAAGCTGAGCCAGAAGGTTTTTCGATTGTAATCCATTTCGAAAGCTGGGTAAAATCGTTTTCTTCCTCGAAACTGATAGTATAGTCTTCGCCGGAAACAGAAAAAGGTGCCGTGAAAGCTAAAAAATTGACTGGGGTTTCGGTGTCCAGAGAGGAGTTGACGACGGTGATTGAACCAGAATAAGTTTCACCTGGGGTCAAAGAAAATTCCTGGAATCCAGGTGTAACACCGAGAGAAGAAACCCCCTCCATTAGGTGCTGGCCTTCAAAGACAAAGTGTAGTTCACGACTCCAGTGTAGGTCCCCGCGGCTTGCGTCGAGCCAACGCCGACGCCGTATTGGACACTAACGCCGAATTCGTTGATGTAGGTGCTGACGCCACCGATGGTCTTCCAGGATTTTCCCGAGGCGATTTCGGTGGATGTGGCGGGGATAATGTGGAAAGAAGAGAAGCCAGAGGTAATCGTCGGGGAGACGTCGGTGCCGCTAATGGATTTCGTGACAGGAGAGACTTTGATCGCCCAGTTGGAATCGTTGGCGGAGAAACTGTTGCTTTTCGAGAGAATGGTAGCGGCGTGTTCGGCGGCGACCATGGCGGCATAGGAGACGCCACCTTGGGTCTGGGTGCTTGTCGGGGAGATGGAAAGAGCCCAGCCGTTATCTTTGCAGTTGTAGCCGCTATGATAGGTTACATCGGTGTTGGTGTCGAAATTGCAGATGATTTTGAAAGTTGTGGTACCGAAATTTTCGATGCTTTCGCCGTTGACCATGTTCTTCGAATAAATGCTATCAGAAAAGTCGACGTTGGTGCCAGGGGTGTTGGTGACAGAATCGATGCCGATGTATTTCGCGATACCGATTCCGACTGAAATTTCGCCTCTTTCGATGGCGTTTTTGGCAGTAGTGGAAGATAAAGGAATTACAGCACCAAAAAGTACAGCAGCGACGCCAAGTATGCAAAGAGCTGTTTTGGCCTTAGACATCTGTTTCCTGTTCTCCATTGTTTATTTTATGCACTTATTATACGTGAGCTTTTTCCAAAAAACAAGCTCATTATTCCCTACTTATCTAGCTACACAGCGAGCTGAGAACCCGTAGCCCTTGCGGTAGTT
>CAYZRN010000047.1:0-3838 GCA_964480855.1 uncultured Candidatus Saccharibacteria bacterium
GCGCGTCACTGATAATGACGAGGTCTGTGGTTCAAGTCCACATATCCCCACCATTCTTCGTTCGCCTCGGCATTTAGCCGATTTTTTTAGTGATAAGTTTTACGCCTATAAATTATCTGTTAATACCATGCAATTTGATTATTGTTTTTGTAAATCTGAACTCTGCGTCATACCGTAAACACCAAATCCAACACCACAAACTGCCACGATACAAGCGATCCCCCCCAATACACCCCCTCTGAGGGCTTTTTTATCCCCTTGAAAAAACCGCCTCTTTATGTTAAAATAAGCAAGCCTGTTTTCAAAACAGAGTACTTTAAAAGGAGATGCTTTTATGAAACTTAGCAAATTTTTTCTTGGTTTTTCCCTTGTGCTGTGTATCCTCTTATCTTGTGCCGCCTGCGGCAGTGGTTCAAAAACGACCACGGACGATAATCCCCAAATCGACGTAAAAGATTTCAACACCGGCATAGGACCGACAGAAGAATCAGCTACAACGCAACAGCCCCAAGAAACGGCTTCCAGCCTCTCTGATGGCCCGATTTTCTATTCTGGTTCCGTCCCCAACAGCTTCACCCTCTACCAATATTCCCTCAAAACCCACGAATGGAAAACGCTTTTCGACTACGACAGAGGCAACAAAAGCTACACGATTAACTGTGGCGGCGTATTGTTCTTCGATGACTACAAAAATTATCTCAACGAACAAATTTTTAGTCCCGACGTCACAAAACTCGCCATCAGTGGCACGATTCAAGGCGAATCTCATGCCGGCTATCTGGACACCTATGGCAATTTCACCAGCATCAGCGCAAGAGTCCATTCTTCTTCGTCTGATTTCTATGGGAAATCAATCAACGATGTCTGCCCGTGTTTCACCTCCACCGGCCTCTTTTTCTTCTATAGTAGATCAGAACAACTCTGCTATTACTACGACTTAGAAAAAAGAGCCGTCGTCAAAACCGTAGAGCTCGAAACCGACAACAGCCCTTATCTCTCCATCTTCCTCGACGGCAACGACAACCCGAAAACGGATACTTCAAGGTGGAGTGACCCATCCACGCCATACGAATACTGGCTCCACAGCAATAACTACAGGCTCTTTGCACCCCAAGATTACTTGCGCGGACCAAACGGGGCAATCTTCTTCCAGATTATTAAGCCCCTCTACGCCAAAAGCCAATATGTCAGCCAAGTCGGCCCGGGCATCGGAAGTCCTTACAACCACAATGGCGAAACATATTGGGACTCAGACGAAAGTGGAGAAATCATCACCTCCGACACAGATTATGACCTCCGCAAACTTGCTTGTTCAGGCAACAAAATCGCTTTCACGGGCAGAAAAGGCACCGGGAATTATACTCTTTTCTTAATGGAATATGATTTTAACACGATGAAAGCCAGCGCACCTGAAACGATTTGTACCGACATCCCAAAGGACTACGTGCTGCTCTTCTGGAAAGACTAAAAGCTCACCTCAAAAAAAAGATCGCCTCGGCGGTCTTTTTATTTTTTTACCACTTTCTTAGTCACATCAAACTTTTCCATATATCTCCCAGTCAACAATCTGGTCTGAGAATAAAAGGCCGCCAAACTAGTATAAAACAGAGCAATAATCGGCATCAAAAGCCACTGCACAACCATCTCAAAGCTTTTCTTTTTCTTATATTTCTCCGGCCTCCTCGGCAGCATCTTGAAACTCGTCCAAATCGTCACAATCACACCAATCAAAGCAATCGTCTGCACAATACTCACAATATTCGGCAAATTAAACGCCACCATCCCACGCGACGACATATTCATCAACATCGGCACCCAACCACCAAAAGCCACTATCGGCGCCATATAAGCACACGTCACATGTCCATCAAGCAACCTCACAAACTTCGGCAATAGCAGCCAAAAAGAGATTTCCCTATCCTTGGAAAATAGTTCCGAGCCAACATACGCCACATCACTCGCTCCATAGTCCCATCTTCTCAATTGCACGAATTGTGCCGTCAAAGTTTCCAAAAACGTCTCAGAAATTACCGCATCCTGATAAATCGGTATTCTAATTGGCAAAACATCATAATTCCCATTGAAAAAGAACAAACTTCGCCAATATTGATGCCCATCTTCCACAATCGTCCTCTTGCTCCAAAAATTCATTTCCCTCAACGCCAAAAACGGTTGCGAATGTGAAGCAAAATTCCTCAACGCATGCGGTTTCATCGTCGTAATCACGTTAAAAAACGAGTTAGAAATTGCCACCACCCTCGACGGAGCCGGCGCATCCCACACATTATTCGTAAAAATCGACACCGGTTGATAAGTCAAATTCTGTCTTTCCCTGTGGACCACAAACTCATACGCCACCGCATCAAGATAATTTTTGTGCATCCGGTTATCGCTATCAAGCGAAGTCACAATAATATTTTCCACGGGTAAATGTTTCTTTTTCACAAACTCCGTCAACTTCTCCCCCGCAAAAGTCAAATTCGGCCCCTTCCCCACAATTTCTCCAGGCAAATCTTTCGGGTGTTCACTCAAAACAAAATCATAAAACACATCCCTAAACTCCTCCTTCAAAATCTTCACATTCCTCTTCGTCTCTTCCCCTCCCCGTTCTTCGTATGCCACCACAAAAATAATCTTCTTATTCGGGAAATTTGTATCCCTCAAAGCTTCCACCGTCGGCCTCAAGGTGTCCAGCCCCTCGTTATAAACCGTCATAATCACCGCGTGATAAACTTTTTCTGGGTCAGGATAATCATTTTTATTCCCCACCAACATTTTTTTCACGTTCTCAACATGCTCACGAAAATGATATCCGCTACTCTTCTCGTCCCTCAATCGTTCATAGGCATCATGCAAATGTTTCAAATCGTCATATCTTTTACTCCAATCAACCCGCATCGCCGCCTCAACGGTCTTATGCCCCTGTACCGTCCTAAAAGCAGTCCCGATCGCTTTGAGAAGCGTCACCGCAATCAAAATCAAAAGATAAATCGATCCAAAAACAGGATTAATCGCCGAAAAAACAAATAGCATAATAATCATGCCGTAGCTCATCGCACCAGGCAAAATCTCCAAAAAACGGTACAGCGGCTTTCTCTTCCCCACCGGAATCTCAATAATTTTACCCATTAATTTTCTCCGAGCAACCTCAACAGCACCACAAAAGCACCGATCAAAAGCAAGAAACTAACCCCAACAATAACTTTCGCCATTCCGTCTCCCCTCCGTTCAAAAATCTTCAGAGCCAAAAAGTTATGCACTACCCCAAAAAGTACCGCCAAAATCGGAAAAGCCAACATATTTGTCCAAGCTCCATCCCGATACCCACCAATATCACCATATCCAATCTTCACCACAGCACTTGTCGGATTAATCGCCAAAACTGAATAAATAAAAACAAAAACGCTGAACAAAAAATTTATAGCCATAAAAGCCAACAACCATTTTTGCTCACGATAAACCGTTAAAAAAGTTTTCTTCAGGTTACCCATTCCCTCTTATTATACCACAACCCGTTTTTTATGCTATAATTATCATCGTGCCGATGTAGCTCGGATGCTTGTCTGAGGACCTTGTGTCCGAGTTCAGTCAAGAATCGCAGCTCATTCGTAACGAATATTAGCTACAAAGGCATCATTAACAATTAATTAAACTTATGCCGATGTAGCTCAGACGGTAGAGCAGCTCATTCGTAACGAGCAGGTCACAGGTTCGAACCC
The DNA here is from genome assembly GCA_964480855.1 of uncultured Candidatus Saccharibacteria bacterium. Classification (GTDB taxonomy): domain Bacteria; phylum Patescibacteriota; class Saccharimonadia; order Saccharimonadales; family Saccharimonadaceae; genus Nanosyncoccus. The sequence goes on from CAYZRN010000047.1 coordinate 3,720, forward strand.
TGCCATCGGCTCCATTTTTATTTTACCCTTGAAAAACAACAAAAAATAATATAAAATATCCCTACTGGACCCGTAGCTCAGTTGGTTAGAGCGCTGCCCTGTCACGGCAGAGGTCGCGA
>CAYZRN010000048.1:0-3763 GCA_964480855.1 uncultured Candidatus Saccharibacteria bacterium
CCGCTCCCCGGATAGCTATCTGCTTCTCTCCGATCTTCTCAGTCTTTATTATATCCAGCTTGGACCGGATGTAATTGACGAAGAATAGCTTATATTATATAATATAAGTATGAACCCAAATTTGCCAGCAAAACTAAAAACTCTGCCCTCGGCTCCAGGTGTTTATTTCCACAAAAATTCCTCTGGCGAGATTATTTATGTTGGCAAAGCCGCCGTGCTCAAAAATCGCGTGCGCAGTTATTTCCGCCACGACAAAGACCGCGATCCAAAAACCGCCGCGCTGGTGAAAGAAATTTTTGATACCGATTGGATTGTTGTTGATACCGAAATGAACGCACTCTTTCTCGAGTCCGAGATGATTAAACGCTACATGCCGAAATGGAACATTCTCCTACGCGACGACAAAACCGTTTCCTACATCCGCATTTCCATGCAAGAAAAAGTCCCCGACCTGACTTTTACGCGCATCCCGCTCGATGACGGCGCGACCTACGTCGGTCCGTTTTATGGCAAAACCGCAATCGAAAAATCTCTCCGTGTTTTGCGCAAAATTTTTCCTTATTATATTAAACCCTACACCGGCAAACACACTCTCGATTCTGACCTCGGTCTTTCCCCGGGGATTGAAAGTGGCAAAACTACCCCCAGAAAATATAAAAATAACTTGAAAAAACTCATTCGCGTACTCGAGGGCGACCGCGAAAAACTTATCGTCGATCTCGAACGAGAAATGCTGAAAGAATCCGACGCCGGCAATTTCGAAGCTGCCGCCGAACTTCGCAACGAAATTTTTGGCCTGAAAGAACTTCGCAAAAAAATCATTTTCAGCGACAAAGAATTTCTCGATATTTCTTCCGACCGTGCGTTGAAGCAGCTCCAAACTTTGCTCGGTCTAGAAAAACCACCTCGCCGCATCGAGGGCTATGACATTTCTCATCAATCCGGCACCAACGTAGTGGCGTCCATGGTTGTTTTTCTAAACGGCGCGCCAGCTCGCGACCAATACCGCAAATTCAAACTCAGGAACCAGCGTAACGACGACCCCAAAAATCTTCTCGAGGTGCTTACTCGCCGTTTCAACCACCTCGACGAGTGGGGAAAACCTGACCTCATTATTCTCGACGGCGGGGAATTGCAGCTCAAAGCGGTGCTCAGCCTCCTGAACCAACACCAAATTCCTTTTCTCGCGACAGAAAAATCCGGCGACCACTCGAAAACCCTCCACTCCCACCGCATCCTTTACGGCTCCGGCCCGTCCTATGCCGCCCTGACCGTGCGCGACAGCGACTACGCCAAACTCATCACTCGCATCGACGACGAAGCTCACCGTTTCGCCATCACTTACCACACCTATCTTAAACGCAAAAACCTATTCTCTTAATATTGCGATTTTTAGCAACCTGCCATATAATAGTCGCATGGAACTCGGTTCATTTTTTCAAACAACTACCCTAATTTCCGCCGTTTTGGTTATTCTATTGATTCTTCTCCAACAACGTGGCGCTTCGCTCGGCTCCGGTTCTGGTGCTTCCAGCGAACTCTATACCACCCGTCGTGGTCTAGAGAAGTCCATGTTCAACACCACCATTATCTTTTCTCTAGTTTTCGTTTTCTCGATTTTGGGGCTTCTAATCATCGCATAATATGGCTAACAAATTCAAAAAGAGTGGGCAAAAAATTGCAAAGCGACTTTCGCGTTTTTCTCGCACTGCCAGTAGGGAAGGTCGCGCTCATCTGAGAGAGAATTTTTTTGAGCGCATTTCCCACATCCACGACGTCCGCCTCCTCGTTCTCGAGTGGAGTTTGTTGGTGCTTGTCGTCATTCTCCTCGCCATCGTCCAATCCGTCTGGTATGCAGATTCCTATTCCGTCTCATCTTTCGAAGCTGGCGGCAGTTTCACCGAGGCTACTCTCGGTCGTGTCAACTCTCTCAACCCTCTTTTCGCCTCGACCAACTCCGAAAAAGCCCTCGCCAAACTCCTCTTTTCTTCTCTTGCCGAGAATGACTATTCCGGCCACGTCGGTTGCGGCCTCGCTCAGTCAATCACCTCCGATGATTCTGGCAAGGTCTGGACTGTCCATCTTCGAGAGAATCTCGTTTGGTCCGACGGCGAACCTCTAACAAACTCCGACGTTCTCTTCACTGTCAACCTCATCAAAAACCCCGCCGTTTTCTCGGTTTATTCTTCTGGCCTCGCTGGCGTTTCTGTCGTCGAGAACGAGTCGGGCGACCTCGTCTTCTCCCTCGCTTCCCCCTATGTCGACTTCGACTCCGCCCTCGTTTTTCCCGTCCTTCCTGAACATATTCTTTCTTCTGTCGACCCCGCTCTCCTTCTCGAGTCCGACTTTTCCCAAAAACCAATTTCTTCCGGCGCCTTCTCCTTCAACGCCACCCAGCCAATCGGCTCGAGCGGCGAGTCAATCGTCTATCTTTCCGCCAACAAAAACTACTACAAAGGCGCCCCGATGCTAAACAGCTTCGCCATCCACGCCTTCCTTGACATCGACTCGATTGTCTCGGCCCTCAACTCCGGTTCCGTCACCGCTACCGCCGAGTTGCCCCCGGTTGACAGAGGGAAAATCACTTCGAACAAAATCTACGAACTCCAAACCGCCGTCAATTCCGGTGTGTTCGCCTTTATCAACACCAAATCCCCCACCCTCTCGGACAAGTCTCTCCGTCAAGCCATCCAACAAGGCGTCAGCACCACCCCGCTCAAAGAAATCGCCAGTTCCCACTCTGGTCTCGCCTACCCCATCCTTCCGTCCCAGGCCGACACGAGCTCCTGGCTACCAATCCCCGACTACAATCCTGTCGCCGCCAAAACCGTCGTCTCGGATGCCGGCATCACCCCCGATGCTGACGTCGCCCCGCTTTCCGTCGTCACCATCAACAGCGGCGCTTTGCCCGCCGTCGCCGAACAATTCGCCGCCGAACTCCGCGAACTCGGTTTTTCTACCGAAGTCTCCGTCTATGACCCGTCCCAGGAATTCAACCTCAACATCGTCGGCGCCAGAAACTACGACATCCTCATCTATGAAGTCGAACTTGGCGCCTCGCCCGAACTTTTCGCCTACTACCATTCATCCCAAGCCTCTTCCTCTGGTCTAAACTTCTCCAACTACGCCAACGCCATCGTCAACGATCTCATTCTCGCCACCCGCAGTACCACCAACGAATCCCTCCGCAACGCCAAATATTCTTCCTTCTTGCGCTATTGGGTCTCCGACGTCCCCGCCATCGCTCTCTACCAGTCCAATATCTCCTATTTCTACAACAAAAACACTCGCGTTTTCCCCGCCGACGCCAAACTCGTCATCCCTACCGACCGTTTCAACACCATCAACTATTGGGCAGCCGAAAAAACTTCCTTGAACAGAACCCCATAGTATGCTACAATAATCCCATCTAATTCGCGCCTGTGGTGGAATTGGTAGACACGCTACCTTGAGGTGGTAGTGGCCATTTTAGAGCTGTGCTAGTTCGAGTCTAGTCAGGCGCACCAGCCAAAGCACTCCCATCCGGGAGTTTTTTGGTTGGTATGTTTACGGCTGACTAGACGAGAACGTAAGTTCGCCATTTTCGAGGAAAGCAAGAAAATGAGTTTTTTGATACTCAAAACCAACGGCCTTGTCTTCCAAAGACCTCATACTCACCATTATACCACACATCGCCAAAAAAGTCAATACTGCTTATGTTGCTCCACTCTCCTCCACTCCCAAACATCTTGAGTGAACCCATTTTTAACAACATTTCCCTTTA
>CAYZRN010000049.1:0-3740 GCA_964480855.1 uncultured Candidatus Saccharibacteria bacterium
TAAGGGAAAGGAAAAGAATGCAAGTCATTCTCGGCACCAAAATTGGTATGACCCAGATCATCGGCAAAGATGGCGTTGTGACCCCTGTTACAATCCTCCAAGCCGGCCCAGTCACAGTGACTCAGATTAAAACCGTCGAATCCGATGGTTATAACGCTGTTCAACTCGGTTACGGTCAGGGTAAGAATCTGAGCAAGTCGGTTTCCGGTCACGTCAAAAAGGCTGGAGAAAATATCAACCCTAAGGTTCTCAAAGAATTCCGCACAGAGAACGCCCCAGAAGTCAAACTCGGCGATATTCTCACCGTCGAAAGCTTCAACCTCGGCGACAAAGTTTCCGTCACCGGCATCTCGAAAGGTAAAGGCTTCGCCGGTACCGTCAAACGCTGGAATTTCAACGAATCCCGCAACACCCACGGTTTCAAAGGTGACATCAGAAAAGTCGGTTCCATCGGTTCCATGTACCCCCAAAAGGTTTGGAAAGGCAAGAAAATGCCAGGTCGCATGGGTCACGACCAAGTAACAGTCAAAAACATTGTTGTTGCTTACATCGACAAAGAAAACAACCTCCTCGGTCTCAAGGGCGCTGTCCCTGGTCCAAAGAAGGGAATCGTAACCGTCGAGGGAAAGGAATAATATGGCTGAAACTGTTAAATTGAACAAAGAAATTTTTGGCCTCGAGGTCAAAAACCACGAACTCATCAAACTCGCCTACGACGCCTACCTCGCCAACTCCCGCAGCTCTCATGCCAAAACCATGACCCGCGCAGAAGTTTCCGGCGGTGGTAAAAAACCTTGGAAACAAAAGGGAACTGGCCGCGCTCGTTTCGGTTCTTCCCGCAACCCAATTTGGCGCCACGGTGGCGTAGCCTTTGGTCGCACTGGTCTCGAAAACTTCGAGAAAAAACTCAGCAAAACCTCCAAAAAGGTTGCTATCTGCCAAGCTCTCAGTTTGAAGAACGCCGAAAAAGCCGTCTTCATTCTTAGCCCATCAGTCAAACTCACCGGCAAAACCAAAGACGCCGTCAAAGTTTTGAAAGATATGAAGCTCGAGAACAAAAACGTCCTCGCTGTTGCTAACGAGAAAACCCCTGAAGTTCTTCGTTCCACCAACAACATCGAAAATCTCAAACTTGTTCGCGCTACCTATCTCAACGTTTTCGACATCATGAACGCAGACGCCATCGTCTTCAGCGAAGCCGCTCTCAAAGCCGTTGAAAACTGGCTTATCGGAAAGGAGAACGCATAATGGCCGACACGAAGAAAACCCAAGCCGTTGTCAAACTCCACGCTTTGGAACCACGCGCAACCGAAAAAACCTATTTTGAACAAGCCAAACGCACCTACGTTTTCCCAGTCAAAAAATCCGCAACCAAACAAGAAATCCAAAAACTTGTTGAAAAAGAATTTGACGTTACTGTCACTGACGTTCGCGTCCTCACCCGCAAGGGCAAACAAACTCGTTTCTCAAAAGGCAAACATGCTTACCCAGGCATTGCTTTCCGCCAGGATAAAAAGTTTGCTTATGTTACTTTGAAAGATGGCGACAAAATCAAAGTCTTCGAAGAAGCAGAGGAGAAAAAAGCAGACAAACCAGCTGAAAAAGCTGATAAAAAGGCCAGCGCAAAGGAAGCCAAAAAGGCTGACACGAAAGCAGGCAAGGAGAATAAATAATGAGTATCAAAGCTTATCGCCCAACTACTCCGGCTCAACGCCAAAAGACGACTCAAGATTTTGATCAAATTACGACCAAAAAACCTTTGAAATCTCTCGTCAAAGCAAAGAAACAAAATGCCGGTAAAAACAACCAAGGGCGTATTACCGTTCGTCACCGTGGTGGCGGCGTCAAACGCCATTATCGTATTTTGACTCACAATTTGCCTAAAAACCTCACTCTCACAGTCGAGGAAATCGAATACGATCCAAACCGCAGCGCCCGCATCGCTCGCGTCAAAGACCAAAACGGCACTTACTATTACGTTATTGCCGACACCAACATGCAAAAAGGCGCCACCTTCAAGACCGGCAACGAAGCTCCAGTTGAAGCTTCCAACCGTATGTCTCTCGAGATGATTCCTGTTGGTACCATGGTTTACGCCATCGAACTTACCCCAGGTCGCGGCGCCCAAATGGTTCGCGCTGCTGGTTCAAGCGCTCAGCTCATGGCCAAAGAGAACGGCTATGCCACCCTCAAAATGCCTTCCGGCGAAGTCCGCAAAGTTCTCGTTTCCTGCGAAGCCTCCATCGGTACAGTTGGTAACGTTCAACACCAAAACATCAAAATCGGTGCTGCTGGTCGCCGCCGCCGCAAAGGCATCCGCCCAACAGTCCGTGGTGTCGTGATGAACGCAACCGACCACCCACACGGTGGTGGTGACGGCGGTCGTCACGGTTCCGGCAAAGCTCCTCGCACGCCTTGGGGTCAACTCACGCTTGGTTACCGCACTCGCCACAATAAGAAAACTAATAAAATGATCGTGCGCAGTCGCCACGAAGGAAAGAGGTAATTATGTCTCGTAGTTTGAAAAAAGGTCCTTTCGTGGACTTCAAGCTCGCCAAGAAAGTTGCTGCACTCTCCAGTGAAGATCGCACCGTAATCAAAACCTGGGCTCGCCAAAGCACCATTTCCCCTGAGATGGTCGGCCGCACTATCGCTGTCCACAACGGCAAAGTCCATGTTCCAGTTTTCATCTCCGAAAACATGGTCGGTCACAAACTCGGTGAATTTGCACCAACTCGCAAATTTAAACGCCATGGCGGTAAAAAAGCCGCTGAGGCAGCAAAGGCAGGTAAATAATCATGACTACTCACTTTGCTCACGCCTATATTAAGGGAACCGATTCCCAACCGCGCAAAACCAACATCGTCGCCAGTTTGGTTCGTGACCGTTACGTCTCTGACGCAATCGTCATCCTCGAACACACTCCGCGCCGTGCTGCTCGCGCCGTCAGAAAGGCTATCGAATCCGCCAACGCCAATCTCTTGAACGGCAACGTTTCGATTGACCCAAAGACCATTCGCATCGCTCGCATTTCCGTCACTGCTGGTACGCGCATTCGTCGCTATGTTCCAGCTTCCCGCGGTCGCGCTCTTCCTTTTGAAAAAATTTCCTCCAACATCTTCGTAGAAGTTGCTGGCGAAGAACAAGTAAAGAAATCAGCCGAAAAAGCTCCTGCAGCCAAAAAAGCTGATGAAAAGGAGAAAAAGGAATGGGACAGAAAGTTAATCCTATTTCCTATCGTCTCCAAATCAGCAAGGACTGGTCTTCCAAATGGTTCACCAAAAAGACCGATTTCAAAAACTGGCTGATTGAAGACATCAAAATCCGCGAGTCCATCGAAAAACGTTTCAAGGCTCGCCCAACTATCGCCAAAATCAACATTGAGCGTAGTGCCAACCTCACCACTATCACCATCCAAACCGCCAAAGCTGGCGCCGTGATCGGTAAACAAGGTGCAGGCATCAACGAAATGAAGAAAGAACTCGAAAAAATCGTTTCCGGCCCAATCCGCATCAACGTTGAAGAAGTTAAAAAACCAGAACTAAACGCCAAGCTCGTCGCCGAAAACATCGGCTTCCAACTCGGCAAACGTATGAACTTCCGCCGCGCCGTCAAAATGGCTCTCAGCTCTTCTATGAACGCTGGCGCCAAAGGCATCCGCGTCGAAGTTTCTGGACGTCTCAATGGCGCTGAAATGTCTCGCCGCGAGAAATTTATCGAGGGCTCCGTTCCTCTACATA
>CAYZRN010000050.1:0-3702 GCA_964480855.1 uncultured Candidatus Saccharibacteria bacterium
TGAAACTAATTTGTGGCTAGAAGAAGTAATTGAATTTTATCCATATTGGCTTTGGAATTCTTTGGTGGGGGCGACGCTGACGTTTTTGGTTGGTTTTCTGGTGGTGAAGTGGAGAAAACACAAATGCGTGCGCCGACGTGGTCGCTAATTGCAACTAGTTTTGTCGAGTAGATTTCCGACTCGACCAGTAGCTTTGAGATAATGTTCGAGCGAATCATAGTTGCCGTTGTTGTATTTGCCTAGGGCAATTTCTGTGGCGGCAGCAATACCAACATAACGATAGTGCCAAGTTTCATAAAGGCCGGTAGTGCCGTTTGCGTCAACGTTGACTGGTTCACTCATCGAACCGCCAGCCCAAGACTCGACGAAGCGGTCGATAAAACCGTATTTGTAGGAATTGGCGTGGAGCCATGCCCATTCGGGATGGCTGTCAGCCAAGTCAGTATCGAGCGAACCGCCATAATAATCATCAATCAAGTCGCAAGTGTAGCCGGTGTGGTGGTCGGACGTACCAGTAGCATAACACAGGCGGCCGCAATTTGTACCGACGGAGCGGAAGCAGGAGCGAGTAGTGATTTCGTGACCGACGTAGGCAGATTTGTAGTCGTTTAGCATGTCGTTGAGATGAATGGCAGCTTCAGGGTCGAGAAGTGGCACGCCGTTCCAGTGATTCCCTTCCCGGATTCCGTAAGCATCAGTGATATTGATGAGCTGGGACTTGCGAGTAGCAATGAAATTATCATCCACCGTAAAGTTTGGATTAATTAACATGAGGGAGCCGAGAGATGTGGTGCAGTTGTCGCTATCAATCGCAGGAGATTGAACCAAAGTCTCGGTTTCTGATGGTTGAGTTTCACCCAAACTTTCGGTTTCTGTTGTTTGATTTTTGTCCAAATCGTCTTTTTCATCTGTTATTTTTTGGTCAGAGTTTTCACCAAAATCGGAGGAATTGTTGGTTGATTTTTGGATAAAAAACGCCAAAATGCCACTCAAGATGAAGGTAAAAATGCAAATTAGGATGATTAATTTTTTATTTTTCTTCATTGAAAGCCCCTGACTGACGAGACCAAAGTTTCGAATATTCTCCACCTTTTTTGACTAAATCGTGGTGAGAACCTTGTTCGATAATTTCGCCGTCTTTCAAAACAATGATGCGATCGAGGCTGGCGACAGTCGAAAGACGGTGAGCAATAACGAGACTGGTGCGATCTTTCATGAGTTGTTTGAGGGCCTCTTGGATGAGAGATTCGGATTCGGAGTCGAGAGCAGAAGTTGCTTCGTCCAAAACGAGAATTGGGGCATCTTTCAAAATAGCACGAGCGATAGCAATACGTTGACGCTGACCGCCAGAAAGTTTGATGCCTCTTTCGCCGACTAGAGTGTCGTAGCCGTTTGGAAGGTCTTTGATGAAACGGTCGGCGTTGGCGAGTTTGGCAGCACGGAGAATCTCAGCAAAGGAAGCATCCGGTTTTGCGTAAGCGATATTTTCGGCGATGCTACGATGGAAAAGCGCGGTTTCCTGCGGAACGTAGGCAATATTTTCGCGGAGAGATTTTTGTGTAACTTCACGGATGTTTTGGTCGTCGACAAAAATTTCACCTTTTTCGACATCAGCAAAGCGAAGGAGCAATTTTGTGAGGGTGGTTTTGCCGGAGCCGGAAATACCGACAAGACCGATGCGTTCTCCGGGTTGAATTTTGAGTGAAAAATCATGGAAGATGGGCGATTTGGCCTCTTGGTGTTTGAAAACTATATTTCTAAATTCGACCGCACCATCATGAACGACGAGCGGGAAAGCGTTTTTGGCATCAACAACATCGTCGACCATATCGAGAATGTTGGTCATCTCAAAAGCGTCGCCGAAAACGCGGTTGAAGTCTTTGAAAATATGGTTAATGTCCCAAAGACCGGAAAGGACCTGTTGGGAATAGTTGACGATCAAAACGAGAGTGGCAACGGAGAGACCGAACCAAGTTGTACCGCCCATGAGGAAAAGAATAAGAAAGGCGGTAATGCCGATGTTGACGCCGCTGAACATCAGGTCGCGTTTGATTGTGGCTTTCATGAGATTGCCGCCGGCACTGAGCGAAGCGCGTTGGAAGTTGGCGTAGCGATGGCGTTCGTGGGACTCTTTAGCGTAGGACTTGACGGACGTGATGTTGGAAATCGAGTCGGCGAGTTGGCCGGTCTGGCGAGTTTGGGCGGAAGCTTCCTCAGAGTTGAGATGAGAAATGCGGCGAGAAGTGAGGCCGGCAATCAAAGTATAGACGATAACAAGAAGAACGAGAATCAGGGCATAGAGTGGAGCGAGCGGCCAAAGGACGACCAAGACGGCGATAATGAAGGAGATAATCGGCATCAAATTCCAAATGATGGAATCGATAAAGCGTTCGAATGCGCCGACGAATTTGTTGGTTTGGGAGACAAGAGAGCCAGAAAAACGGTCACTATGAAATTGCATGGATTGAGAGCAGACGGTATCGAAACAAAGGCTGGAGAGGTCATACATAGCCAAAAGTTCCATTTTCCAACACCAATAAAGTCGGAGCTTTTCAAGAACGATGCTGTTGAAGGCAAAAATAATCATGAACGTAGCGGCTTCGAGCAAGAGCGTGGAGGCTAATTGGTCGGAAGGGATGCCGGCGGAAATTTTGCCGATCATGTCGGCAAAAATATAAGGGGCTAAGATGTTCCGGATTACAATAACGACTGGCGTAGAAATAAAAATACCAGCGGAATAATATTTGTATTTTTTAATTTCCAACCAAAAATAATGCAAAGTGCGCAGAGTACTGGTTTTTTTATTTGATTTTGCCATAAAAATATTGTAACACATTAGTTCTGAGATTATGCTACTTTTTCAAAAAGTGTTATAATTAGTCTATAAAAATAAAATGGAGTAAAAAATGGCTGATTTTAATAAAGTCCTTGAACCTGGGGATTATAAGAACGGCGAATTGAATGTCGTGATTGAAATTCCGACTGGTTCCAACCACAAAATCGAGTGGGACCGAGAACATGCGTGCTTTATGCTCGACCGCGTTGAACCAATCGCCTTCGCCAAACCTTGTAACTATGGTTTTATCCCGCAAACGATTGATGAAGACGGCGACGAATTGGATGTTTTGATGATTACTGATCAACCTTTGACGACTGGGATTTGGTTGAAAGCAAAAATTCTCGGCGTGATGAAATTCGTGGATAGCGACGAAGTCGACGATAAAATCATCTGCGTGCCGGCTGACGACCGCAACAATGGTGACATGTACAATTCGCTCGATGATTTGCCAAAACAACTACTAAAGCAAATCGAATTCCATTTCAATCATTATAAAGATTTGAAGAAACCTGGCTCGACGGAAGTGAAAGAATTCGCTGGAGTTGAGGTAGCGAAAAAAGTAATTGAAGAATCTATCCAAAGATGGAAAAACAAATATGATTTTGCAACAATTGCGGAGAATACTGCGAACGAGATGGTTTCGGCCGCAAAGAAAAAAGTAAACGAAATCAAAAAGAAATTGAAATAATTTCACCAAAAAAATAGCCCCGCATGGGGGCTATTTTTTATTTTAGTAAATCTGTGATTTTCACGCGAACTTGTTCTGTCGTGTCGCGGTCGCGAACAGCAACAGTGCCATCTTCAAGTGTGCGTGAGACATTTCAGACACCGGGGTATCTTTTTAATCGGAATGTCATGGGCAT
>CAYZRN010000051.1:0-3677 GCA_964480855.1 uncultured Candidatus Saccharibacteria bacterium
TTGAAAACCAGCAGGTTAACGCCTCGCAGGTTCGAATCCTGTCCCTTCCGCCAAGAAGTGCAGACGTGACACTTTGGCGTTGCGGATGGACTTCTTTTTTTTGATTATTTGGCGTGATATAATGTTCTTATGAAAACAAGAAAAGGTTTTACTTTGCTCGAACTGGTCGTGGTGGCGGCTTTTGCTGGACTAGTTTTGATTGTGTTTTTTGTGCAAAAAGCGAACGTCGATGCGATGAATCGCGATGATGCGAGGAAAACCGCTATTAATGCAATGTATTATGCGCTCGAAGAAGGATTTTATGCCGAGAAAGGATATTATCCGGAAACGATTTCGGAAGAAAATTTGACCGTGATGGACCCGGCGTTGTTTACTGACCCGGACGGGATTAACCTCGGAAAAGAAGGCAGCTCGTATTCTTATACTCCAGCGAATTGTTCAAACGGAAAATGCAAAGAATATACCTTGAGAGCGGTCTTGGAAAAAGAAGATATTTATACAAAACGAAATAGGAACTAGCTCTTTTTCTTGAGAACGTGAATGAGGTGGGAGATGGTGTCGAGCTCGTCGGTCGGAGTGTCAACGAACGGGAAGGTGTAGGTTGTTTCGTCACCAACGGTAGACATGCGGATGGTGCCGTAGTGGAAAAAAGTCTGGATGATGCCAGACTGTTTGAAACTGACGTCCTCAATGCGGGACAATTCGACGATGTTGGTAGAGTGAGAAAAAAGACCAGAAACAGAAATCTGGATGGCGCGTTTATTGGTGATGAAAAGTTTGTTGCCAAAGTGGATTTTGGTACCGATAAAGCCAATAAGAATAATTAGAGCATAGAGGACAAAAAGAAGAAGCGAGAAAAATTGGGTGGTGCTTTTTGATGGGAAAAGAGTGACACGGGTGGAAAAATCTTGATAGAGAAGAATAGCACAAAGCGTCAAAACCAAAATTGCAACAATGGTGAAAAACCAAATAAAAATGAGTGAGATTTTTGAGCGAGTGATAACTAGCTCAACGTATTCTTCCTTTTCTAGAGATAGGAAAGGAAAATCTTTTTTGCTACGAGCGTGGCGAAGCTCTTCTAGGGTCTTTTTCATGACTTTATTTTACCATGTTTTAGAGAATTGAGATGATCCTCGGCTTTTTTGGTTACCATGCGGCCGCGCGGGGTGCGCTCGATGAGGCCGAGCTGGAGCATGTAGGGTTCGTAGTAGTCTTCGATGGTCGAGGCTTCATCGCCGGTGAGGGCGGCAATGGTGGTGAGGCCGACGGGGCGTTCGCCGTAGTTTTCCAGCATGAGTTCGAGCATGTTGCGATCGGCTGGGTCGAGACCGAGATCATCGACTTCCATGAGGTCGAGAGAAAGTTGGGCGATTTTTTGGTCGACAATGCCGTCGCCGTTGACATCGGCAAAATCACGAACGCGTTTGAAGAGGCGGTTGGCGATGCGGGGGGTGAGACGGGAACGAGTAGCAAGGAGTTTGGTGGCGTCGGGTTTGATTTCTGTGTTGAGAATTTTAGCAGTGCGGGAGATGATTTTTTCGATTTCGTCGAGTTTGTAGTATTCAAGACGATGGATAATACCGAAGCGGTCGCGCAAAGGACCGGCAAGTGAACCCGTGCGGGTAGTGGCACCAATAACAGTAAAATGCGGGAGGTCGAGGCGAACAGAACGGGCGGCAGGACCTTTGCCGATGACAATGTCGAGCTTGTAGTCTTCCATGGCGGAATAGAGAACTTCCTCAACGGCACGGCGGAGACGATGAATTTCGTCAATAAAAAGGACGTCGCCGTCTTGGAGATTAGTCAGGATGCTGGCGAGGTCACCGGCGCGTTCGATGGCGGGGCCAGAAGTGACACGCAAGTTTGAGCCAAGCTCATGAGCAATGACGTTAGCCATGGTGGTTTTGCCGAGCCCTGGAGGACCATAAAGTAAAACGTGGTCGAGAGTGGTGCCGTCGTCGCGTTTTTTGACGGCGTCGATGGCGAGGTTGAGATTGTTCTTCAGCCTTTCCTGACAGATATATTCGGACAAAGTCGTGGGACGAAGGGAAATCTCGATTTTTTGTTCCTCGGGGTCTTCTTCGTGGGCGGAAGTATCAACAACACGTTCGATAGCCATGATAACCTTATTTTAACAGATAAACAAAAAAGCGCCAACAGTGGCGCTTTGGTGGGGAATTATTCGGCGTTAGTGGAAACCGAAACAACGTCATCGAGATCATCGATGGCATCGAGAAGTTTTTCGAGCTTCTCGGCGTTGTCACCCTCGACGGGAACGGTGGTGTTTGGGATATATTTCAGCTCAGCCTCAGTAACAGTCATGCCGGCATCGACGAGATTTTGGCGGACTTTCATCAGGTCGGTAGCGCTAGTGAAGATTTCGATACCGTCATCAATTTCTTCGGCGTCCTCGGCGCCAGCTTCGAGGGCGGTCATGAGGGCTTCTTCACCCTTATCGGAGATAAGAATGACACCTTTGCGAGAGAACTGGAACATGACTGAGCCTGGATCTGCCATGCGACCGCCGTTTTTCGTCAAGGCATTGCGGACTTCTGGCATGGTACGATTTTTGTTGTCAGTGGCGACCTCGATAATAATACCAGCACCGGCTGGACCGTAGGCTTCATAGACTTCCTCGATTAGAGCGGCAGCGGATTTGTCGGCGACGCGAGCGATGGCGCGTTCGATGTTTGCCTTTGGCATGTTGGCGAGACGAGCTTTCTCGAGAACCATAGCAAGAGACGGATTCATGGCTGGGTCGGTACCAGAGCGAGCAGCGATGGCAATTTGGTTACCGATTTTAGTAAAAAGTGCCCCTCGTTTTGCATCGACGACGGCTTTTTGGCGCTTGGTGGTAGCCCATTTTGAGTGTCCAGACATGTTTTCTCCTTAATTTTATATAAAAAACTTGTTAATAATTATAACACTAATTATTCTTTTTGCAATTCCCCTTCTATTCTCCCTACTTATCTAGCTACACAGCGAGCTGAGAACCCGTTGCCCTTGTTGCTGCCGCTCTGGGGGTTCAAGCCCGCCGAGGCGAAGTACAAGGGGTACGCGGCCGTTGCATTGTTGACTTTACTCTCCCAGTAGTACCCGTAGCTACCTGTGCCGTACAGAATACCATAGCTATAGCTGTAGTTGCCCCCGCGGACGGGTTTAGTCGTCCTCTGGGAGGATGGCGAGGTGGGCTTCATCGAGTTGAAACTGATCAACAATGGACGGGGAATCCATCATCAAATCAACACCGTTGCCGTTTTTCGGGAAGGCGACAATGTCGCGAATGTTTTCGATTCCCTCAAGCACCATGAAAATGCGGTCGAGGCCAGGAGCACAGCCGGCGTGCGGCGGAGCACCGAATTTGAAAGCAGAGAGCATACCACCAAAGCGAGCTTCGACATAGGCGTTGTTGTAGCCGAGAATGTTGAAGACTTTGTACATGATTTCTGGGTTGTAGTTGCGGACGGCGCCGGAACAAACTTCGTAGCCGTTCATAACCATGTCATATTGGTCGGCGACGATAGCGAGCTTTTCGGCGTCGGTCTTGGCAGCTTCGAGAGCGGCGAGACCGCCTTTTGGCATCGAGAACGGGTTGTGACAAAAGTATAGCTTTTTGTTCTTTTCGTCCCATTCATAGAAAGGAAAATCGACGACCCAACAAAGCGCAACGACGTTGT
>CAYZRN010000052.1:0-3532 GCA_964480855.1 uncultured Candidatus Saccharibacteria bacterium
TATTGAATTTTCCAACCACTTCTGCTATAATGTACTCATACGCAAACAGCGCTAATTCTTTTTGAATAGTTTGGAAATTTCTTTCCGATATTCATAAATCACATACAAAGCCCCCAAAATCCCTACTCCCACAATCGCCCAAATTGCCACAAAAGATGATTTTTCCTCAAAATTATCCGCCAAAAGCCCATACGAACTCCCTTCGTTCGTCACAATTCTGCGGCACCGATTAGTCTCCGGATTTCTCTCATATCCTTCCGCGCAAGCTTTCAGCTCCGTGCTCGCCGCTGTGGCGTATTTTTTACAACGATTCGTCAACGGATTGCGATACGATCCCGCCGGACATTCCGCCAGCCCTGTGTTGAGCGAAGTTTTTTCCACGCAATTTCCCGTTTCTTCGTTAATCACCTTGCCTTCCGGGCAAGTTTTATATTTCTGATAATTATTTTCTCTTCCCGGCGTAGCAGCATAGGTCTGTAGCCACTGTTCTTTCCCGTCCCCGTCATAGCCAAATTGTGAAAAAGCTACTGCTTTCTTCTGTCCGTTGAAATATTCCAACCGATCCACCGTCTCGCCCGTCG
Organism: uncultured Candidatus Saccharibacteria bacterium; assembly: GCA_964480855.1. GTDB lineage: Bacteria > Patescibacteriota > Saccharimonadia > Saccharimonadales > Saccharimonadaceae > Nanosyncoccus. Next base: position 582 of record CAYZRN010000052.1, read on the forward strand.
CGTCGATTATCTCGATTACATTCGAATTTGTCGGATTTTTCGTCAACACAAAGTTCGTCGGATAATAAACAAAGAACCCTTCCGCTGCCACAATCCCCTCGAGCGGATAAGTTTTATTTTTATATTTTACCGCACAACCTTCCAAATTGATCTGGTCAGCCGTCGTGTTGAAAAATTCAATAAACTGCTCGTTTTTGTTCGATTCATAATAACTCAGGATTTCGGAAAACTGTAAGCCAGCACATTTTGGCTCAACAACTTCTTCTTGTACTTCCGGCACGTTGAGCACTTCTCGTCCCGCTTCCCAACTTGGGTCATAATCTTCCACAAACGAAAACCCTTCTCCACTCGCATTTTTCACCAGCACTTTTTTCTTTGTCCCAAAGTTCCCAGTCTCACATCCCGTCATCTTGCCCCAACAAACTTCATCCATCGTCACGCCGCCCGCCACGAGTGAAATCTTTCCCGCCGTTTGCGACAAATTCCTACTATAATTCAAATCCGCTTCGTCTCTGCTGTCTGTGCTCGCCAGCCTAAGAAGGAGAGACTCACCGGTCAACTCAGTTCCATCCACAAATTCATAAACGAGATATTCATTCCCGCTACTATTTGTGTAATAAATTGACAGACCGGTGAGCAAAAGAGAATTTTGAGAGTTTTTCTTTAGTTCGATAAATTCTTCCGCGTCAGTTCGAACCGCCAAAATCGTCAAATCATTGCTGCTGATCGCGGTTGCTTTTGGCGCAAAGGCGACCAAACCCAACAGGGCAAAAACACAAATACCGAAGAAATACCTCACTTTTTTCATAGCGTCAGATTATCACGCCAAACATTTTCAATGCAAGCATGAGTATGTTATAATTTTAGTATGAGCATTTATGCCTCTTTTGGGATTATCTTTTTCGCCGCCCTCATCCACGCCTTCTTCCAGCTCGACCTCGGCGGTCTACTTTTGCTCTATCACGCCAGCCTAAAGTCCCACGTCACCAAAAAGACTCGCGTCCTCGTCTCCAACTTCATCCTCGGCGCCGCCTTCATGCTTTTTCTCGGTCTGCTCGCCTCTGCTTTCTTGGTCCAAACTTTATTCAAAGGTAGCTTGCCGTTCGAGGTTCTCTCTTTGATTGTCGGCATTCTTGTTGTTATTGCCATCTTGATTTGGGCTATCTACTATCGTTCTGGTCGTTCGACCGAACTTTGGCTTCCTCGCGCGGTCAGCCGCTATATCAACTCTCGCGCCCGCTCTACTTCTTCGCGCATCGAAGCTTTTTCGCTCGGCATGCTCACGAGTTTTTCCGAATTTCCTTTCTCTTTCATTTTGGTTTTTCTTTCCGCTAACTCGCTTCTAGAATTCTCTCCAGTTTTTCAACTCATCTCCATTTTCGGCTACCTCTTCATTGCTCTTCTTCCTCTTCTCATCTGCCGGCTTTTTATCAAAAAGGGAAAAACCGTTGTCGATATCCAAAAATGGCGCCAAAAAAACAAACCCTTCCTCCGCTTTTTGAGTGGTTGTAGTTTTCTCGTGCTCGCAGTTTTCCTCTTCGTTTTTAAAATCCTTGGTGGTTTGCTATGACAAAAAACTCTACTCTCGAAAAAATTTCTCTGAAAACCATCGAAAAAGACATTCTCGCCGAGGCCCGCGTCCTTGGCATCCATACCGGCTTCGCTGCAATCATCGCCGACAAAACCCTCAAAAAAGTCGAAGCATATCTTTCCTCTCATCCAGTCGTCACCGAAGTCGATCTCAACCGCATCATCGCCACCGAGCTAAAGAAATACAACAAAGATTTAGCTTATATTTACCATAATCGTGATAAAATAATATAGAGATGGTTAAAAATTTTGATTTTGATCTCATCATAATCGGTTCTGGTGCAGCTGGCTCGGCCGCAGCTTTTTCTGCTGCCGCTACGGGGCTCAACGTCGCCATCGTCGAAGCAGGGAAATGGGGAGGTTCAGCCCTCAACTCTCGCGACCTGCCTTTCCGCGCTGCTACTTCTTTTTCTCAGCTCTATTTTAATTCTCTTCATGGCGTCAAATTCGGCCTTTCGACCAAAACTCTTCGTTTCAACTACCCCACCGTCCTAAATTGGCAAGCCCTCGCCAAAAAACGCTCTGGCGCCGGTTCGAAAAAGGCTTTCGAACAAGCCGGTATCACCTGCCTGAAAGGTCTTGCTCATTTTCTCTCCCCCTATGAACTCTCCGTCAACTCCGTCCGCGTTTCTGCCCCGAAATTTATCATCGCTTCTGGCGCCGAGCCGAATCTCGGCGGCGTTGTCGGCTGTGACGCCGTCAAATATCTCACTCCAGATTCTGCCCTTTCGGTTCCTCGCCCCCCGAAAACCCTGCTCATCGCTGGTGCCGGCGCAACTGGTTGCGAATTCGCCACCTATTTCACCACTCTCGGCACCAAAGTCTGCCTTATGGAACTGTCCGACCATATCCTCCCGAAGGAAGATATCGAGGCCCAAGAAGTTCTCGAGAAATATCTCACCGACGGTTTTGGCATCAAAGTCCTAACCGAGTCTCGCTTAACTTCGATTTCCCCCAACGAATCCGGCATCAAAGCCACCTATCTCCGTGGCGGCAAGGAAAAAAGCGTCGTCGTCGACGAAGTTTTACTCGCGACTGGCTCGTCTCCTGCTCTCGACCTTGGTCTCGAAAATGCCGGCATCAAATTCGACCAAAACGGCATTATCGTCAATAATCTTCTCCAAACTTCCATGAAACACATCTGGGCTGCCGGCGACTGTATCGGCGGCAACAGCTCTTCCGAGCGTGCATCCTATGAAGGCGCCCTCGCTGCCGCTAACGCCTTGAGCCACAAGAAAAACCTTGTGAGCTACACCGGCTTCCCGCGTTGTGTCCAGACTTTTCCTGGCGTTGCCACGGTTGGTCTCACCGAGTCCGATTGCCTAGCCCAGCATAAAAAATACCGCAAATCTTTCATCCCT
>CAYZRN010000053.1:0-1704 GCA_964480855.1 uncultured Candidatus Saccharibacteria bacterium
CTCCAAGTACGGCGAGATGTCGCCATGAGTTTCATTCAGTCCGCTGATGATGTCAAAAAACTGCGCGAACTACTCGCTCAACACAATTCCACTGCCAAAATCATTTCCAAAATTGAAACCAAAAAAGCCATCGAAAATGACGAAAAACTCGAAGAAATCGTCAAAGCTTCCGACGGCATCATGGTTGCTCGTGGTGATATGGCAGTCGAAGCCGGCAACGAAGTTGTTCCTGTCGTCCAAAGAAAACTAATTGCTTTTTGTCGTCGCCATTCGAAATTCTGTATCGTTGCGACTCAAATGCTTAGTTCCATGGTCGACAATCCGGAACCGACACGTGCCGAAGTTAGCGATGTTGCCAATGCCGTTCTTCAAGGCGCTGACGTCGTCATGCTTTCCGACGAAACTACCAACGGCAAATTCCCGATTGAGACCGTCAAGGAAATGAAGAAAATCATTCTTTATACTCAGAATCACCTCAACATTACCGAACTCAGCCAAGACCCGACTAGCGAGTACCAAAACTACGATGCTATTGCTAGCACAGTGACTGATTTGGCGGAGAAAATCGGCGCCGATCTCATTGTCTGCCAAACCGCTTCTGGCACCACCTCCCGCATTATCGCTGCTCAGCGCCCCAATTTACCAATCATTTCCGTTACTAGTAATCCTCGCGCCGCCAATCAACTTGCACTCATCTATGGTAACACCGCCTTCGTTCGTCCTTACTCTTCGACCTATGGTATTGACCTTGTTGCCGAGCTAAAATCCTCCGGCTATCTCAAAACCGCAGAGGGGAAGAGCGAACTTCTTGCGGTCATTGTTTCTGGTGACAAAGACAAAATTGCCGGCACAGACACTATTCGTATTCGTCACGTTTAATTAAAATCTGGAGGTAACATGTTTCAAAAACAAACTATTCGAGATGTAAAGCTAAAAGACAAAACCGTCCTTGTTCGTGTCGACTATAACGTCCCACTCAAAGACGGCAAAGTGGTCAACGACTTGCGCATCAGGGCCAGCTTGCCGACCATCAAATTCCTATTAGATGGCGGGGCGAAGAAAGTGATTCTTATTTCTCACCTTGGTCGCCCAGACGGTCAGCGCAATAAAGATTTATCTTTGGCCCCAATCGTTGATAGTTTGAAGCAACTTATCCCTGACAGAGAAGTCAAATTCATCAACGATGTTTCTGGACCAGATGTTGAGACCGCAGTCAAAAATCTCCATAAAAGCGGCATTCTTCTTCTCGAAAATCTGCGTTTCTTCTCGGGAGAAGAAAAAAATTCCGAAGATTTCATCCGTGAACTTGTTGATTCGACCGGTGCAGACATTTTTGTCCAAGATGGTTTTGCCGTTATCCACCGCGCTCACGCTTCGACTGCCGCTATTGCCAAATGCCTGCCAGTTTATGCTGGTTTTCTTTTGGAAAAAGAAGTCGATAGTCTGCTGAAAGCCTCAGAAAATCCAGAAAAACCTCTACTTTTAGTTCTCGGCGGCGCCAAAGTTGCCGACAAACAACCTCTGATTGATAATTTTCTCGACAAGGCCGACAAAATTGCTGTCGGCGGGAAGATTGCTGCAGATGGTTTTTCTTCAGAAAATCCAGAAATTTATGTAGCGGAAGATTTTGATGAAGATGCGGCAGGAAACATCCTGCGGCTGGATGGAAGAGCTTTCTAATTTCAGTTTCTTTTCATTGTTTAT
>CAYZRN010000053.1:1714-3472 GCA_964480855.1 uncultured Candidatus Saccharibacteria bacterium
GCAGGAAACATTCTTGACATCGGCCCTCTTTCATCTGCAAAAATAATAGAAGTCGCAAAACAATCAAAATCCGTTATTTGGAATGGTGTTTTAGGCAAAGTCGAGGATCCAGCATTTGCTACCTCTTCGACCATTTTGGCAAAAGTACTCGGCGAGGACCAAAATATCACCTCGATTATCTGCGGTGGCGATACGACTGGTTTTGTTGAAAATTTGATGGCAGAATCTCCGGAACTAAAATATTCTCTCGTCTCGACTGGCGGCGGAGCTTCCCTCGAACTTTTGTGCGGAGAGAAACTCCCTGGTCTCGAAGTGATTGAAGACAAATAATTTCCAGAAAATCAAAAGGCCCGCCGAAGCGAGCCTTTGAGCTTTGAAGATTTCGTCATTATCGGAACATGACAAAATTGGAGAAAATTGGCGCGAGCGTGTTTGCTACGGTCGACATCATCTTGATGAAGATATCAAGCGCAACGCCAACCACGACTTTTCTGGTGTCGCCGACGGTATCGCCAACCACAGAAGCTTTATGCGCAGCTGAACCTTTTCCGTGCCCCTTCAGTGCTCCAGATTCGATATATTTCTTGGCGTTATCGAACGCACCACCTGAGTTCCCCATGAATATTGCTCTGGGGATAGCAACTATGGTCGCGCCGACTAAAATTCCGCCGACAAAATTTACACCGAACAGGAATCCGCCTGCGATTGGGATTAGGAGCGCCAATATTGACGGCCACAGCATTTTCTTCAGCGCCTGTTTTGCTGCCATGCTAATCATGGAATTATAGTCGGGTTTTACTTTTCCTTCGATAACTCCAGGCTTAGAAAGCTGGGCATCACCAGCATCGGCCATCAGTTTCGCAGATTCGATTGTGTTGTCGGTCAACATTGCCGAGAAAAACTCAATCAAAGCTCCGCCAATGACGCCGCCAGCAATAACGATGGGTGAAGCGATGTTCAGAATAGGTTCAATTGTTCCAGAGGTGTAATTTCCGACATAGGCGATGATGAGCGAAACCGTCGCAAATGCCGCGGAACAAATCGCGAATCCCTTTCCGATTGCTGCGGTTGTGTTTCCTACCGAATCGAGTTTATCGGTAATCCTACGAATTTCTCCGTCGAGATGGCAGGATTCTGCCAGGCCTCCGGCATTGTCTGCGATCGGACCGAAAGCGTCGATTGATACGGTCGTTCCTACGAAAGACAGCATGCCGAGTGCCGACAAAGCGACACCGTATGTGCCACAGACCTTGAACGAAGCGAACAGTGCAATGCCGATGAAGACAATCGGTAAAAGCACCGATCTTGAACCAATCGCGTCGCCTTTCGTTATGACGAAAGCCGAACCCTCTTCGGCAATCTCCGCCAACTTCCTCGTGTGTTTATGCTCAGCACTTGTATAATATTCGGTAATAATACCGACAAGCACTCCACTTATTACTCCGAAGAATATTGACAGCCATGGCGAGAACCAGCTGACCGCAAATGAATCATAAAGATCCTGCCCGTTCATCAGGAAAAACGTAGCGCCCAAGCCCAAAACAAGAGTCATAGCGGCAGAAATATAAGTCGCCATGTTGAGCTGTTTTGAGGGTTTGTTGCTCATTTTTACGTAAGAGGCAAGACCAACGCCGACCAAACAACTAAACAGTCCGATTCCTGCTATAGCGATTGGCAGGGCAATTGTTGCGTTCAACATTTCGGTGCTAGCTCCAGCATTGTTTTTGAAAACAGTTACCGCGATCATAATCGCCGCAA
>CAYZRN010000054.1:0-3212 GCA_964480855.1 uncultured Candidatus Saccharibacteria bacterium
ATCGCTGCCCCGGTGGAAGCGGAAATCCTCGGTGTTGGGGTTGAAATCGAAGCCTGCGACTTTTCAGGCAATGGACAAAGCGATTGAAAAACTGAAAGCAAAATATCCAGAAAGAAAAATTTATACGGTCGATACTAATGGTATCACGGTTTTGAGTTTGAATATTTTGCTGGAAGCCGGAGATATGTTTAAAGCTGGAAAGAGTCCGGAAGAAATTATCGAATGGGTTGAGAAAGAAAGAAATCATTTTGCGCTCTATTTCTTTGCTGATAATTTGAGCTTTTTCAAACAAAGCGGACGTGTTTCGAATTTGGCTGGGACGATGGGTACTTTGCTCGGAATCAGACCAATTATTTATGTAAATGACGAGGGCAAGATGCTGAGCGTCGGCAAGGAAAAAGGGAGAGCCAAGGCCGTCGAGCGAATTGTTCGATATGTCGAAGAACTCGGGAAAGATATTGATAAGCACAGAATCATAGTCGCTTCGTCTGATAATGAAGAAATTATGTCTGAGATTAAAAAAACTTTGATCCAAAAATTTGGACATAACTTGAAAATCGAAACCGTTGTAGTTAATCCAACAATCGGCAGTCACTGTGGTCCGGATTCGGTTGGTATCTCTTTCTACGCCAAGAATCGCTAGTTCCGTCCGCGGGGGCAGCTACGGCTACAACAATGGTAATCTGAACGGCGGAGGTAGCAACAGTCACTACTGGGAGAGTAGCGCTTCCAGTGCATTGTACGCGTACAACTTAGTCTTCCACTCAGCATACTTGAATCCCCAGGACCGCGATTTCAAGGGCCACGGGTACTCAGCTCGCTGTGTAGCTAGATAAGTAGGGAGAATAGAAGAAAGATGATATAATTATCCTATGAAGAAAGTGTTTGTGCTTTTGGTTGTGTTCGTGGTGACTTTTTTGGTGGTGTTAGGGATTTATCATTGGGATCTTTTGAGTACGGGGAGAATTTTACCGCCAAATATCACAATCGAAAACTGCGATGAGGCGATTACGGAAATTAAAAAATACGACTGGGATACGGAAATTGCAACTGCGATTATGAAAGCCGAGAGTAAATGCGATGCTGACGCAAAGGGAGATTTGGAGCTAGTTTTCTCGGAAAAAGGTCGAGAATATGGTTATTCTGTCGGACTTTTTCAGATTCGAATTCTACCTGGTCGTGAAGAATGCGATACCTTTGAAATCGCAAAAAATGTAAGTTGCGCATATGAAGTCTATCGTGAGAACAATAATTCTTGGTCTGCTTGGTCAATGTACGAAAACCAAAAATATAAAGATTATATGTGGCGAACCATATGGTAGAATAAGCTTATGGATATTTTTCTGCAGCTTTTGTTATTCGTGCTGGGATTTGTGCTTTTAATCAAGGGTGCTAGCTTTTTAGTTGATGGTTCGAGCGGAATTGCGAGAAGAATGAAAGTTTCCGAAACTATGATCGGAATGACTGTCGTGGCTTTCGGGACGAGTATGCCGGAACTTTTCATCGCGATTCAATCTTTTGCGTCCGGAAACACTGACTTGACGCTCGGAGATATTATCGGGTGTGTGATTTCGAATATTTTATTGATTCTTGGTATAGCTGCGGTGATTCGACCAATCAAAATCAGAAAAGGCACAATAAAGAAAGAAATTCCTTTCTATTTCTTCGTGATTGGGAGTTTTGTGGCGTTGACTTTATCTGCCAGATTGCGCGGGGCGCCGATGGGAAGAATCGATGGAGGAATTCTAGTACTTTTGTTTGTGGCTTTTCTCGGTTTGATTTTTTGGTTGGCAAGGAGAAGAAAAGGCTCCGAGGCGGAGCCAGCGAGAAAAAATAAAAAAGCCGAGGCGAAACTCTGGGTATATATTTTGATGACGCTGGGCGGGATCGTCAGTGTGATTGTTGGTAGTTATTTGGTTGTGGACCTTGCGGCAAAAATTGCGGCGGAGTTCGGAATCAGCGAAAGAATGATAGCAATTACGATTGTGGCTATGGGGACATCTTTGCCGGAACTGATTACGGCGATTACGGCGGCGAAGAAAAATAAACAAGAACTTCTGATTGGCGATGCGATTGGCGGAAATATCTTTAATATCTGTGTTGTGCTTGGGCTGCCGATCCTTGTTTATGGCAGTTTAGACGTGGCTAATTTTGAAATCTTTGACCTTGTGATGGTTCTAATTGCGGCATTAATGTTGTTTATTACGACGAGAAAAGAACATATTATTACTCGTTCTGAAGGCGTTTTGATGCTGACAATATTCGCAATTTATTATGCGACAATCATAATATAGACTTTTCTCATCTAATATGGTATAATTTCTATGCAAATTTTGCCAAAAGGGAGGAGGTTCTTTTTATTTTTTGGCATGCACTTTAAAAATTTTTAAAGGAGGAGTAACTTCAATGACTTGGCTGATTTATGCCGTGATGTTTGTTGCGATTGTGGTCTTCGGCTACGTCGCACTGCATTACAACAAGATTCGAAAAATGTCGGAAGGAACATCTGAAATGATAGAGATGGCCGGCATAATCAGAGACGGAGCCAACGCTTTTATGAAGACGGAGTATAAGACAATTTCCATCGTAGTCATCGTGTTAGCAGTTTGTTTTTCGCTCTTCATCGAAGCAAGTAGCGGTATCACTTTTCTGATCGGGGCATTGATGAGCAGTCTGGTTTGTGTGGTTGGCATGAAAAGCGCAACCTATGCAAACGTAAGGACGGCTAATGCCGCGAGAAGAACTCGTTCAGTTTTCCAAACTGTAAAAGTAGCCCTAATGGGCGGTAGTATTTCAGGTTTGGGAGTTCAAGCATGTGGGATTTTCGGGCTTCTTTTCGTGCTTTTGTGTTTCGGAGGGATTGATCCCGACGCACAGGGCCATGGTTTGATAGCGCATCTCAATTGCAACCCCACGGTTATGCACATCACGACGTATTCCCTCGGCTGTTCCCTGGTGGCTATGTTTAACAGGGTGGCCGGCGGAAACTACACCAAAGCGGCAGATATATCGTCAGATATTTTGGCAAAAATCAGAAACGACTTGCCGGAAGACGATAGCCGCGTGCCCAATGTTGTCGCGGATTTTATCGGCGATAACGTGAATGACATTGCGGGAAACTGCTCGGATTTGCTCGAAAGCTTTGTGGCGACAGTAGTTGCGGCGATTATGATCGCGGTAACTGTTTTCAAAAACAATGCTGGAGCTAGCAC
>CAYZRN010000055.1:0-2832 GCA_964480855.1 uncultured Candidatus Saccharibacteria bacterium
GTCGGCGATATTTTTGATATACGCTGGTTCGTTTATTATACCACGAAAAGGAACAGGGGTCAAGAACGGAGCATCAGTTTCGAGCAAAATCCGCTCCAGAGGCGGCAGAGGCAGGGTCGAATAGGTAGCGAGGCCGTTGACGCCAACGAAAAAATCGGTGTTTTCGAGAACTTTTTTGAGATTCTTTTTGTTGTCGGTAAAAGAATGAACAACGCCTGTTTGCCTCGGAAAATTTTGGACAACAGCGAAAAAATCATCGAAAGCATCACGAACGTGGAAAGAAACAGGGAGCTCGAGCTGGCGAGCAAATTCCAACATCTCTTCGAAAAGACGGATTTGGGCCTTGCGGTCATGGGAAGATTGGTGATAATCGAGACCAACTTCACCGATAGCAACCAATTTCGAGGCGCCAGAGTCTATTCTTTGAGCCAGACGTTCCGCCCTTCTGAGGGTTTTCTCAGATAGACTCTCGATATTTTCGCCCTTCGCTTCCTCCGGGTGGATGCCGTAGGTCCAAAAGACATTGGGATGGCTCTCGGCAAAATCTCTGGCGGCGAGAGAATCAACAGGGTCGGTGCCGATACAGATAATCTGTTTTACGCCGTTTTTGGCGGCGTTTTCGAGCATTTTTTCGGCTTGGTCGTCAGAGAAGAATTGGCGATCGTGGAGATGACAATGAGAGTCAATTAGCATAATTCCATTATAGCACACATCGCTTCTTTTGTCAATAGCGCTAGCGGTTTTCCCTTTTACGTTTGACAGGGTCGAGCTGGCGTTTGCGCAGACGCAGGGATTTTGGCGTGACCTCGAGAAGTTCGTCGTCGAGGAGAAAATCGAGACATTGTTCGAGAGAAAGTTGGGTGTATGGGGTGAGTTGGATGGCGCCGTCGGAGGCGTGAGTACGCATGTTGGTGAGCTGTTTTTCTTTGCAGATGTTGATGTCGAGGTCGTCTTTTTTGTTGGAAAGGCCGACAATCATGCCTTGGTAGACGGGGACTTGGGGCGGGATGTAGAGGACGCCACGAGCTTGGGCGGCATCGAGAGCATAGGAAGTCGAGACACCGGATTCGAATGCGACTAGGGCGCCGTTGCGCTCGGGTTTGTATTTGGACTCGACGGGTTTGTAGCCCTTCGGGATGCTGGACATGATGGCGGTGCCTTTGGTGGCGGTGAGGAGATTGTTGCGCAGGCCAATCAGGGCGGCAGTGGTGATTTCGTAGGTGAAACGAGTAGCGCCGGTGGTGAGGAGTTCTTGGGAAATTAGTTCGGCCTTGCGGATACCGAGTTCTTGGGAGACGGCGCCGACAAATTCGCTGCCAACTTCGATTGTGAGGCTTTCGACTGGTTCGCATTTTTGGCCGTCGATTTCTTTGTAGACGACTTCGGGGCGGCCGGCTTCGAGCTCGTAGCCTTCGCGGCGCATAGTTTCAATCAAAACGGAAAGATGGAGTTCGCCACGACCGGAAACTTTGTAGCCAAGACCATCGGGCTGAATTTTGAGGGCGATGTTGGTTTCGAGCTCGCACTCAAGACGCTCGGCGATTTGGCGAGAAGTGGTGAATTCGCCCTCTTTGCCTTTCAGGGGCGAAGTGTTGGGACCAATATAGATGCTCAAGGTAGGCGGCTCGAGTTCGATAGTGGGGAGAGACTCTGGGTTGTCGCCGGTAGCGATAGTGTCACCGATGTTGGCGTCAGAAATACCGGTGATAGCCACGATGTCGCCGGCAGCAGCCTCGGGAACTTCTTCTTTGACGAGGCCACGATAGGTGAAAATGCGATCAAGTTTGGCCACAACAAAAGAGTCGGCGCGACCGAGCTTGACGGTTTGACCTTTTTTGAGTTTGCCGCGAAAGATTTTACCGATGGCGTATTTGCCGAGATAGTTGTCGGCGGCGAGGGCAGCAACGAGGAGTTGGGCGCCTTTTTCGGAACTTTTGTCGACCTTTGGGGCAGGGATGTCGTTGATGATGGACTCAAAAATCACATGCAAATCGTCATCGAGTTCGGTGGTGCGGCCAGCTTTGCCGTCGCGAGCGATGGCGTAGTAGATTGGGTAGTTGAGCTGAGACTCGTCGGTCGCAAGTTCGAGGAAAAGGCTCTCGATTTCGTCTTTGACTTCTTCGATGCGGGCGGCAGGTTTGTCGATTTTGTTGATGACGACGACTGGGACGAGTTTGAGGCCAAGGGCTTTTTGGAGAACAAATTTGGTCTGGGGCATTGGGCCTTCTTGGGCGTCGACGACAAGAATAACGCCATCGGCCATGTTTAGGGTGCGTTCGACCTCGCCGGAGAAATCAGCGTGACCTGGGGTGTCGATGATGTTGATTTTGTAGCCGTCATAGTGGACACAAGTTTGTTTGGCGGTAATGGTGATGCCACGCTCGTGTTCTTGATCCATGGAGTCCATGATGAGGGTCTGGGACATTTCGGCCTGATTGTCGCGGAAGGTGTTGGATTGCTTCAAAAGACCGTCGACGAGAGTGGTTTTTCCGTGGTCGACGTGAGCAATAATAGCAACGTTTCTGATTTTATCCGAATTCATAGGGGAATATTATATCATCTTAGATAAAAAATAACAAGCATGAGAGGGTGAATTTTTTTCTTCCATTTTCGAGAAAAATATGGTATACTCGGGGGTATTGGACGGTTAGCTCAGTTGGCTAGAGCGTTTCTTTGACGTAGAAGAGGTCATAGGTTCGAGTCCTATACCGTCCACCAGTTCCTTTCTAATTTGGGTCGGTAGCTCAGTTGGTTAGAGCACGGGCCTTTTAAGCCCGGTGTCGAGGGTTCGAGCCCCTCCCGACTCACCATTTTAGGAATTTAAGGTAATAA
>CAYZRN010000056.1:0-2783 GCA_964480855.1 uncultured Candidatus Saccharibacteria bacterium
TGTAAAGCAATTAAAAAAAAAAAAATATCAAATAGCGCGCAAGGTATTCGCCGGTTTTGGTGGCGGGATTTTTGGCGAGTTGTTCTGGCGTACCCTCGACGCAAACATAGCCACCGCTAGCACCACCAGCCGGGCCCATGTCGATAATCCAGTCGGCAGATTTGATGACATGGAGGTTGTGTTCGATAATAATCATCGAGTTACCACCATCAACGAGACGGTTCAAAATTGCGAGCAGGCGTTTGACGTCGTTGGTGTGGAGACCGGTGGTTGGTTCATCGAGAATATAGAGAGTTTTGCCGGTCGAGCGACGCGCAAGTTCGGTAGCGAGTTTGATACGTTGGGCTTCGCCGCCGGAAAAAGTAGTGGCGGGCTGACCGAGTTTGATATAGCCGAGACCAACGTCTTGGATGGTTTTTAGTTTCGGTAAAATGGACGGGATGTTGGCGAAAAATTCGACAGCTTCGTCTATGGTCATGTCGAGCACGTCGGCAATGGTTTTGTTTTTGTAACGAATTTCCAAAGCTTCGCGGTTGTAGCGTTTGCCGTGACAGGCAGGACAAGTGACATAAACATCGGGAAGAAAATGCATTTCGATTTTGTTGACGCCGTCGCCTTGGCAGTGCTCACAACGACCACCTTTGATGTTGAAACTGAAGCGACCGGCTTTGTAACCGCGCAACTCGGATTCGGGTTGGCGAGCAAAAAGTTCGCGGATTTGGTTAAAAACTCCAGTATAGGTCGCAGGGTTGGAGCGAGGAGTACGGCCAATAGGAGATTGGTCGATAACAATAACTTTGTCGAGATTTTCGACGCCATCAATACGTTCGTGGAGACCAGCAACCGTGCTAGCGCGATGGAGGCGCGCTTGGAGTTCGTTGGCGAGAATGGTGTTGACGAGAGTCGATTTTCCGGAGCCGGAAACGCCGGAAACGACTGTCATCACACCGAGCGGAAAATGGACATTGATATTTTTTAAGTTATTTTCTCGGGCGCCGACAACAACGAGTTCTTTGCCGGATTTTGGTTTGCGACGTTTTTTCGGGACGTCGATTTTTAGCTCGCCGGAAAGATATTTGCCGGTGATGGAGTCTTTGTTGGCAATAATTTCCTCTGGTGTGCCAGCGGCGATCAATTTGCCGCCACGGTTGCCAGCCGCAGGACCGATATCGATAATATAGTCCGACGCGAGCATAGTATCTTCATCATGTTCGACGACGAGAACTGTGTTTTTCAAATCACGCAAATGTTTCAGAGTGTTGATGAGTTTGTCGTTGTCGCATTGATGAAGGCCAATGGATGGCTCGTCGAGGACATAAAGCACGCCCTGGAGTCCAGAACCGATTTGGGTCGCAAGGCGGATACGCTGGGCTTCACCACCAGAAAGAGTGTTGACGGCGCGTCCAAGTTCGAGATAGCCGAGACCAACGTCTTGCATAAATTTCACGCGCTCGCGAATTTCTTTCAAAATTGGATCGGCAATGAATTTTTCTGACTCGGAAAATTCTAAATCACTTTCGAGCAACTTCAAAGCTTCGTCGACCGAAAGAAAAAACGGTTTGATTTGTCAGACCGTTTTTTTATGTTATTGGGTAAACGCTTCCTGTTCAGTAAGCTTGAGATTCTGTTCTAACAAATCAAGAGCGTCCTCTACGACAAGAGTACAAATATCCATAATTTAAAGCCCGTGGATGGTGACGGCAAGAACAACCGGCTTCAAACGAGCACCATGACAATCCTGACACTCGCGCACGCGCATGAAACGCTCGATATCTTTGCGCATAAATTCAGAAAGATCAGGGTTGTTGTAGCGGCGTTCGAGAGTTGGAATAACGCCTTCGTAGGTAGTTTCATAAACGGTACCGTCGGCAAAACGACCCGAGCCGGTGATGCGCATTTTGTATTTTTCGGTACCGGTGCCATATAGAATTTTTTCGATGTCCTCAGGTTTCAAATCGCGGATGGGGACATGAATAGAAAAACCATGACGCTCGGCAACGGCGTTGAGCCGTTTGAGCCACCAAGAATCTTGGGCAACGCGATTGAAGGGGCGAATACCGCCTTCGGCGATAGTGAGGTTTTTGTTGAAAACGAGGCTGGGGTCGATTTCCATACGAGAGCCAAGCCCCATACAAGTCGGACAAGCACCTTGAGGAGCGTTGAAAGAAAACAGGCGAGGCTCGAGCTCAGGAATGAGCTCATCGGGATGGTATTCACAGGCATAACGTTGAGAAAAAGTATAGATTTCGGAGTTGCGACTGGAAATATTGTTGCCGCTGATGGATGTGGAGTTGTCGTTGATTTTGAGGATTTTGATAATTCCCTGACCGAGTTCGAGGGCTTGCTCGATACTGCCAGAAATGCGCGAAATGAGATCGGGCGAAAGAACGAAACGATCAACTACGAGCTCGATATTATGACGCTCGTTTTTCTCAAGCTCGGGAAATTCATCAAGAGAATAGATGATGTCGTCAACGCGGACGCGAGAAAAACCTTTGGCAGAATATTGGTCGGGAATATGGAGAAATTCACCCTTTTTCTCGGAAACAATCGGCGCGAGAAGCATCAATTTCGAGCCGAGAGGAAGTTTCATGACTTCGTTGACGATGTCGTCGACGGAACGACGAGAAACTGGTTTGTGGCAAATCGGACAATGGGGCACACCTACCCGAGCGAAGAGGAGACGGAGATAATCATAGACCTCGGTGACGGTGGCGACGGTCGAGCGAGGGTTGCGCGAAGTGGATTTTTGATCGATTGAGATGGCGGGAGAAAGGCCGGTA
>CAYZRN010000057.1:0-2682 GCA_964480855.1 uncultured Candidatus Saccharibacteria bacterium
CGCGCCAGTTTCATCATACCCGCAGTGTGCTCGAGATCCGACTCTGGCGGAAGCGGATGGTCAGGTTGCCAAGTCGGGTAGCTAGGACTCCAAGGATAGATGCCGCAGCTACCGAAGCCGCCACGAACTACGCGACCAAGCTCTTTGAACTCTCTGTAGGCCTGCCAAACTTTCAGCTCCTTACTCATTTTTATCACCGTCCTTTCTGAAAAGTACAAGGATACGACCTCTGGGGGACATTATAGCACAAAAAATCCCTCCTCTGGAAATGGGAGCAGGGATTTATTTGGTGCCCGGGACAAGAATCGAACTTGCAAGCCGTGTGGCACATGCTCCTAAGGCATGCGTGTCTACCAATTCCACCACCCGGGCGGCATGGTTATTATAGCACAAAGGCAAAAAGACGAAAACTAGGCGCGACGCAAAAGGAGGTTCGAGCCGAGAAAAGTAGTAAGGGAGCCGAGAACTAAAGCGAGCGGCAAGAGGTTGAGCGGGCCGGTAGCAGGGAGAGTGGTTTCTTCGACGACCTCGGGGACGACGATGGTGACAGGGGTGGACTGAACAACAGCAGAATCGTCGCTATTCGACACGGGAGCGAGATTTTCCTCGGCGACATCAGCGGAGCGATCGGAGGATTTTTCCGGCTCAACAGAGACGGAGCCAGAGGCGATTTGGGTCTCGACGGAGGACTCAACTTTTTTGGTGCGGCTAGTGGCAGCAACAATCACGACGATGATAAGAAGTAGAACGATGACGGCCATGATAGCAGTCACGATTAGGATACGTTTTTTGCTTTTCATAATAACTCCCTTTACTAGGGGTGAGTATAGCACGATTTTAGGGTTTTTGGAAGATTATTAGAGAGGCAGAGGCGTAATTTCGGCGGGTAATTGCCACCAGACCCTCTAGAACGGGGCTAGGAGCGGTTTTGGGTAGGGAGACGCATAGGATAGCGCTTTTGGCTAAAAACTTCACCAGGGGGCTCAGAAGGGCCTCGGAATAGAGGTCATAGGGGGGATCAGCGAAGATAAGGTCGAATTTTTCAACAGATTGGAACTTTGTGGCGTCGGCGATAACAACAGAGGTGGCGGAACTTTGGCCTCGGGTGACGGCGGCGATGTTTTTGCGGAGAGTTTGGGCGATTTTTGGGGATTTTTCGACGAAAACAACGGATTTGGCGCCGCGAGAGAGGGCTTCGAGACCGAGGGCGCCAGAGCCAGCGAAGACGTCGAGAACGGTTTTGCCCTCGATTTGGCCGTTTAGCATGTTGAAGAGAGCGAGTTTTTCGCGCGAGCCCATGGGGTGGGTTTTTTCGTCGTTCGGGGATTTCAGGGGAGAATTTTTGTAGAGGCCGGAGATGATTTGCATTTTACTGCCTTTCTTTAGAAGTTTGGCGCGGCAAAGCGGAGAGCCAGGAGAGCAAAATCATGCGGATAATGGCGGGAATGAGAAGTTTTTCGACTTCTTGGGAGATTTTTGGTGTCCAGCCATCTTTGGCAAAGCGACCATAGAGGTTTAAATTGACAATTTCGGTGAGAAAGGTGTTGAATTCGGCGAGAAGATCGAAATTTTCGATGTCGGACGCGGTAATTTCAGGGGTGAGGCGGGAGTTGGGGACACGCGCAACGAGGATGTTGACACCGACCTCGAACGCCACGTGGCGGCTCATGAGGCCGTTGACGCCCCAATATTTCCAGTTGTTTTTGGCGGCTTCGAGCAAAGAATCGCCCCGCATGACGCCAGCGACAGGTTTGCCGAAAATTGCGAGGAATTCCTTTTCACCCATCATTTCGTCAACGGATTCGTGGAAAGGATAATGGTGGGCCGGGGTGAGGCCGTCGGTGAGAAAATGGGCAAGCCAGGCCGCTTCGAAGGCGGCGCGAGTACGATCTTTGGCGGCGAGAGCGGTTTTTAAGTTGTGGTAGTGGTTTTTGATTTCGTCGACAAGAGCAGACGAAGAGTCACCAGGGTTGATGAAATGCTCGGGTTCGTCGACGCCGAGGGATTTCAATTTCAAACCATCAGGGCCACGGCGCCCTTCGAAATGTAAAATTTCTTTCGAAGTGGGGAAAAAATCACCTTTTTTGAGAAAAGGAGCCATGGCTTTGCGGGCGATTTGGTCGAGTTTTTGGTGGGTGCCGGCGACTTGGCCCGTGAGAAGTGAACGTTTTGGAGCACTGACTGCAGAGAGCATTTTAATTCAAGGTGGTTAGTTGTTGATATTTTTTGATACAAGAACTTAACTCTGGATATTTTAACATATCATCGGGGTTTTTGGCAAATGCTTTTGCTTGTTTTGAGGCGGCGGCGATGAGCTTCGTATCAGAGAGAGAAGCGATGTTGAGGTTCAGAGCGCCATGCTGGAGCGCACCATAAATTTCGCCTGGGCCGCGGATTTTGAGGTCGACTTCGGCAAGGTGAAAACCGTCGGTAGACCTTTCGAGCTCGCGGAGACGCAAGGTAGGCTCGGAGTCGCCATCGGTGATGAGGTAGCAAAAACTAGCAGCTTGGCCACGGCCGACGCGACCGCGGAGTTGATGGATTTGGGCGAGGCCATAATCCTCGGAGTCCATAATCACCATCAGGGTGGCGTTTGGGACGTTGACGCCGACTTCGACGACGGTAGTATAGACTAAAATATCGATTTTTCCTCAGAGAAGGCTGTCATGATTTCGTCTTTTT
>CAYZRN010000058.1:0-2487 GCA_964480855.1 uncultured Candidatus Saccharibacteria bacterium
CATTCTGAATACATTTTAGCACAGCAGGTTTAATTTGTTCAAGCTCCAGCCAATTAATTTCTTCATTCCTCTTAAACCAAGTCATCTGCCTTTTCGCCAAATGCCAATCCTCAAAAAAGCTCCGTTCCTTCGCCTCTTCTAGTCCCATTCTACCTTGAAGATATTCTCAAACAAACCAATAAATATTACTCTTCATGGCTTGGGAATCCCAACCATATTTCTCTACCAACATCTTTGTTTCTTCAAATAATTCTTCACCAAACATTTTGTCTATCCGCTGCCTCAATCTCTGTCTCAATTGATCATCAGGCTCGACCCGAATACCAAATATCTCAAACCGCGGATCAATTTCTTTCCTATCCGTATATTTAAGCTTTGCATCTTGAGTAAAACTATAGCCAAAAACCAAGGCATCGATATATAATCCCGTCCCCCCAGCTACAATTGGCACTTTTCCAGAAGCACTAATTGAACAAATCTTTTGCTCAGCATATTCTTTCCAGTCAGCAACCGTGAATCTTTCGCCGGGTTCAACCAAATCAAGCCCATAATGCACAACTCCATCCATCTCCGCTATTGTTGGCTTCGCAGTCCCAATATCCATTCCTTTATAAATAGCCCGTGAATCAGCAGAAATAATCTCCCCTCCGATTTCTTTTGCGATTTCTATCGCAACTCCAGTCTTGCCCGAACCAGTCGGCCCGAGAATAACGATTGTTTTATTTGAGCTCGCCAAGATATCTTTCGATTTCATCAAGTTTAATCTTCTCTTCAGAATTTCTCAAACGCACAGAAACCACACCCTCCTCCATATCTTTCTCGCCAACAATGAGAATAGCTGGAATTTTCATACTGACAGCCTTCTTGATTTTCTTTCCAAGGCTCTCATCACCAAAATCAACGCCATATCTCAAATTATTATTCTTCACCGGCTCGTCCAAAACGACATTCCTCAGTTTTTCTTCAATCTTTTTAGCATAATCGATTGCCTTGTCGTTAACCGTCAAGATCCTCACCTGCTCCGGAGCACACCAAAATGGGAACCAACCAGCAGTATGCTCGATAAAAACACTCATGAAGCGCTCAATCGAGCCAATCAACGCACAATGTATCATAATCGGCGTCTTTTTCGAACCATCAGCATCAACATACTCTAGTCCAAAGCGTTTCGGCATCGCATAATCAAGCTGCACCGTAGCCAACTGCCATTCCCTACCAAGCGCATCGACCGCCATAAAGTCCATCTTCGGTCCATACATTGCCGCCTCGCCAATCCCAATGAAATATTCCATCTTGAACTTATCGGCCATCTTCTTAATCGAATTCTGCGCTCTCTCCCACATTTCCGGATCGCCGATATATCCTTCCCCATCATCACGGAAAGAGAGTCTCAATCTTAATTTCATCTCAATTTTGTTATACAAATCTTTCGCCGATTCAATCAGCTCCCCAAAAACCATCTCCACCTGATCGTCGGTACAGAAAACATGCGAATCGTCTTGCGTAATAGAACGAACTCTAGACAACCCTCCTAGTTCGCCTTTCTTCTCATCACGATACACCATCGTAGTTTCCAGATATTTAATTGGCAACTCTTTATAAGAACGTGGCACAGACGCAAAAATCTGACTATGGTGTGGGCAGCTAACCGGCTTAATCGCCAGCTCATCTCCAGATTCCGAGCTCACAAATCGAAGCAATTCTGGGAACTTTTCATAATGCCCAGATTTTTTATAGAGATCAACATTTGCAATATGCGGAATACAAACTTTTTTGTACCCACAACGCAAACGATATCCTTGAGTAAAGTCGTTCAAAAGATCGCGCAAAATTGTGCCTCTCGGAGTAAACAAGGGCAGCCCAGCACCGACCAAATCAGAAAAACAGAACAAATCTAGCTCTTTCCCCAATTTTCTATGGTCTCTCGCCTTTGCCTCTTCTTGCATATTCAAATATTCATCAAGATCTTCTTGCGTCTCAAACGCTAACCCATATATACGTTTCAACATTTCCCGCTTCTCGTCACCACGCCAATACGCACCAGCCACTCGCATCAATTTGAAAGCGCCCATCTCTTTCATCGATTCGACATGTGGCCCCTTGCAAAGGTCTTCGAAAAACACTTTTCCGTTCGGCGTCACCATATCATAAAAAGATATCTTCTCGCCCTCTGGCAAATCATTAATCAATTCAACTTTATATTTTTGATTATTTTTTTTCGCCCAATCAAGTGCCGCACTTCGAGACTCTTCCCTACACACCATCTTACAACCTTGCGCAATAATCCCCCTCATCTTTTTTTCGATCTTATTCAAATCAGCATCAGAAACTTTCTCTGAGCCAAAATCAATATCATAATAAAAACCCTTCTCAATTGCCGGACCAATCCCAAATGTTGTTGTCGGATAAAGCTCTTTCACCGCTGCAGCCAAAACATGGCTCAAGGTATGACGCATTTTTTCTATTTTTTCGTTGTTATTCATACTT
>CAYZRN010000059.1:0-2326 GCA_964480855.1 uncultured Candidatus Saccharibacteria bacterium
ATGGAGCCAGCTTTGAAATGGCCGGCTTTGATGTATTTTTCGGCCTCTTTGACTGTGAGGGCGTGAAGTTTGACTTCGTCTTCTGTGCCATAGTTCAAACAGGCGTTTTCAACCGCAGTGACGGAAACAAAAATGTCGGATTTGGTTAGCTCGGCGAGTTTTTCGGCGGCGAAATCTTTGTCGATGACGGCATCAACGCCTTTGAGGAGTTTGAGGATTTTTGTGCGATAGACGGGGACGCCGCCGCCGCCAGCTGCGATGACGATGGCGCCGCTAGTGATGAGATCGGAAATTTCGCGTTTTTCGATGATGTCGATAGGCTTTGGCGAGGGGACGAGGCGACGATAGCCGCGACCGGCGTCTTCTTTGATGACCCAGCCTTTTTGTTTGGCTAGTTTGAGAGCCTCGGCGGCGGTGTAGAATTGGCCAATTGGTTTGGTCGGCTTCCGGAAAGCCGGGTCGGATTTGTCGACGACAGCCTGAGTGACGATGGTGGCGACTTTGCGTTTTTTGCCGAGTTTGGTGAAAGCGTTACTGATTGACTGGGAGAGCCAATAGCCGATTTCGCCTTGGCTCATGGCGACGGCGGTTTCGAGAGGCATGGCGGGAGCGGAGTCGGTCGCGGCTTGTTCTTCGTGAATCAGAATATTGCCGACCTGGGGGCCATTGCCGTGGGCGACGATGATGTCATATTTTTCGGAAAGTTTGGCGATGAGTTCGCCGACCTTTTTGGCTACGGATTTTTGGGCCTCGGCGGTCACCTCGCCCTTTTTCTGGAGAGCATTGCCACCAAGAGCAATTACAACGCGTTGTTTCATGAGCTAATTATAGCATAAGAATTTTGAGAAAAATAGTGATAAGGTTGACAAAAAGCTTATGGTGTGATATAATGGTGATATAAGGTCTTTGGAAGACAAGGCCGTTGGTTTTGAATATATATAAAAAATTCCCTCTCTGGGGATTTTTTGTTATCTAAGCGTGATGGTGCCCGGAAAGGGATTTGAACCCTTACATCCGAAGACACTAACACCTGAAGCTAGCGCGTCTACCAATTCCGCCATCCGGGCAATGAGAAAATTATAACATTTTTAGACAGAAAAATGAAGTTATGATAAAATGGTTATGTAAAAGTAGTGGGCATATGAAGAAAATTAAAGTCGATTTAGCGAAGACGGCAAGGATTCTCACCGAGATTTCGAAAGACCCGATGGGTGGGTGGTTTGACCTGCCGTATACTTTCGACGTGAAAGACATGGCACGACTGAAAATTACCGCCCAGAAGATTAATGCTGAGGCGAAATTTTTGGTTTGTATCGGGATTGGAGGGTCATATCTCGGGCATCGCGCGGTGATTGAAGCTCTGGGGAAGGAAGGGCCGACCAAATTACTCTATGCGGGAAATTCTTTGAGCTCGAGAGAACTGAAAAAGGTTATTGCGGAAATCGGCGAGGAAGATTTTTCGGTTTTGGTTATTTCCAAATCAGGGACGACGATGGAGCCGGCAGTGGCCTTCAAGATTTTTAAACGAAAATTGATTGAAAAATATGGTATCAGCGAGGCGAAACGGAGAGTTTATGCGATTACGGACGGCTCGTCGGGGGCGCTACATGACGAAGCGATTGCGAACGGCTATACGAGATTCGACTTTCCGAAGAATATTGGGGGGAGGTATTCGGTGCTGTCGGCGGTGGGGATGTTGCCGATGTTGGTGGCGGGGGTTGATACGGTGAAGTTGCTCCAAGGAGCGAAAGAATGTCGAGAAAAACAGCTTTCGCCGGAGAGGCTAGAATATTCCGCTTTGGTGCATTATGCTTTTGTGCGACATTTGCTATATAAGATGGGGGTGAGGATTGAGGTTTTGACGAGCTTTGAGCCGGCGATGATGTATTTTAATGAATGGTGGAAGCAGTTGTTTGGGGAGAGCGAGGGGAAAAACGGCGGAGGGCTGTTCCCTGCCGCGGCGATTTATACGACGGATTTACATTCTTTGGGGCAATACATGCAAGATGGCCAGCGCGGGATTATGGAAACTTTCATTAAATTTGAAACTCCAGAAAATTCAGCAGATAAAATCGAGATTTTGGATTTGCCGAAAAATGATGAAAATGCAGAAGACAAGTTTTTGTCGCTGGATGGTTTGCAATTTTTGACTGGAAAGACGGTGGAGTTTGCGAACGAAAAGGCGCTCGAGGCGACCGTGACGGCGCATGACAAAGGCGGCGTGTCAACGGTTTTGATTGAGGTTCGAGACGACGAAAGTTCAGAAACACTCACCGAACGTTAAGTGACGGCTAAACACCTATTGAAGTGGAGCACGGCCACGTAG
>CAYZRN010000060.1:0-2256 GCA_964480855.1 uncultured Candidatus Saccharibacteria bacterium
CTTTTATCTAGTCCGTCAAATAGTTTTTATCAAGATGAAATCCAGCCTCCCATTTTTGTCCTTTGCCAAAACCTAGCTCTTTCGTTAATTTCGAAGTAGCATTTCTGAGCCAAATCGGCACAGACAGGCCAGGTGTTTCTTGTGCAACATGAAGCGCCTCATACCATGCATCTGTCGTCGCTCTACTTTTCTTCGCCTTCGCTAGGGCTGTTGCTACATGTGCTAGAATCAAACCGCTTTCCGGCATCCCGACTCGTTCAACTGCCAAAAAACAAGAAGTAGCGAGCGTCAGCGCGCCATTGCCAGCCAACCCGACATCTTCACTCGCAAAAATTACCATTCGCCTCGCGATGAATTTCGGATCCTCGCCCGCTTCAACCATCCGCGCGAGATAATATAACGCTGCGTCGACATCCCCTCCACGCATCGATTTAATGAAAGCGGAGATTGTGTCATAATGAGCATCGCCATTTTTATCATACCCAGGAACTTTTTTGCCAGCAGCTTTTTTTATCGCTTCGACGTCAACTTTGTCTGTCAAATTTAGTGCCAGCTCCAAATCTCCCAAGGCGGATCTCGCGTCGCCGCCCGATAATTCTGCAAGATAGTCGACTGCTTCTTTGCTAACCTTCTTGACTGCGCCTTCGGCTTTTATTGCTCGTTTAATTACTTCTTTGAGCGCATCTTTATTTAGTTTTGATACTACTACGACTCGCGAACGCGAAAGTAGCGGCGGGATAACTTCAAAACTAGGATTTTCGGTTGTTGCACCAATCAAAGAAATCAATCCCGATTCGACATGCGGCAAAAGCGCGTCTTGTTGAGCCTTGTTGAAACGATGAATTTCATCCACGAACAGCACTGTTCTGATTTTCAAATTCCAGTTTACTTTGGCCTTTTCGATTGCACTTTCAATGTCTTTTTTACCGCTCGTCACGGCGGAAATTTCAATAAAATCAGCATCATATTCTTTGGCTATGATTTTTGCCAAAGTCGTTTTTCCGGTTCCTGGCGGTCCCCAAAAAATTAAATTTGTTGGTTCTTTTTTGCGGGCAATTTCAGTTAAAATTTTTCCATCACCAATAATTTCGTCCTGACCGAGAACTTCGTCCAGTGTTTTTGGGCGCATTCTCTCCGCTAGCGGCACTCTATTCATATCTATATTATATCAGTTAAACTTCCTTAGGGGAAATCTTCAGCTCGACCACACTCGGCCTACCTTCAATGAGCGGAAAAATCGGATATTTGTTTATTCCTTTCCCCGTGATTTGTACGAATTTTCGTTCGTCTTTCGAGATCGTGACTTTCTCGAAATCTCTCGAGCTTGGCATTACGACACGTCCAATTCTTTCCTCGCTTACTTTTTTCGCACCGCGACAATGACTAACCATAAATCCGGTTTTTGGTGTAAACCAAATCCCGGCGTCAATATTTTTAATGATAAATTTTTTAATTTTCGATGTCGGATCGGAACGATTAACTCGTTTCCAGATTTTTTCAAAATTTCGTGACCAAATCAAGCCATTGTGCAGATGTCCGCTCAGTATAACATCACATTTCTCAAATACTTCCGGCAACGTCCCCATAGCAGTTTTGTTGGCGAGCGAGTGAGGGGAGTGAGTCAGAACCAAATTAAACTTCGTTTTATCAAACTTAAAATTCGCCGCCCGAAAATCTTCTACCGCCACCACGTGAGACTTCCTTCCTTGTTTAATCAAGTCATATGTTTCGTGCCGTGGCGAAAATCCCGTGATGTTTATTCCTAAAAACTCAATTTGTCGATTCTCGAGCAAGGTCACATTTTTTATTTTTTCTAGTTCACGATATTTTTTCTCGGTTCGTTCTGAACTCATATAAGTATCATGATTGCCCCGCACCAAAAACACTGGAGCAATCTCGGCTAACCCAGAAAGGAAATGCGTAAAATTCTTCATAGTATATGGATTCAGCCAACTTTTTGCATTATTTACAAAATCCCCACAACATGCAAAACAATCAATGTCTCCAAGTTTTTTCAGCCCCTTCAAAGTCGAATTCATATTTAGCTTACCAGAAAAAATCGGGCTATCGCCAGCATGAGTATCAGAAATCAACACTACGTGCAGCGGACGCTCGAGTTTTTTATCAGTTAGAATCTCAAATTTATCAATAACTAGACGCATAATAATTCTTTTTGGTGGTTTTTGTTTTTGCCTTCTATAAAAAATGGTGGTTCCGGCTGGACTTGAACCAGCGACACAAGGCTCTTCAGGCCTC
>CAYZRN010000061.1:0-1271 GCA_964480855.1 uncultured Candidatus Saccharibacteria bacterium
CCGTTGCAGCGTTGACAAAACCCGCGGTACCCCCGCGGAATAAGATAGAAAAGGGTCGGTGCGTTTCCATTCTTTGCGACGTTCGCTTTCTTCGTTTTGGGACTTTTCGGAGACTTTGGCGGCTTCCTTTTTTGCTTCCAAAACAATCTCAGAAGCTTCGTGTTTTGCTTTGCGAACGAGATCGTCGGCTTTGTTTTTGCCACCGTTTTCTTTTTTCTTGTTATAGGCAAAAATTCCGCCTGCACCAGCAGCGATACCGACTACCGCTGCAATGATAATTCCGGCTATTTCCATATTCCTCTTTTCTAATTGTTGGTGCTGATATTTTTCTTTATACCAGCGGGGTAACAAATAAATATAAATTAATAATTTTCCAGCACTAATTATATCACATTATTTGCGTGGCGCGGAAATATTGGCGGGGCGGCCGTAGTTCGGGAGAATAATTTGGTGGCGAACGCCGTTTTGGTCGAAGAGTGGGATGTCAAGCTCAGAGGCGAGGGCGTTGACGACGGCGGCGCCGATTCTCAAACCGGTGAAAGAACCTGGGCCGGAGAAGAAAGTAATTTCGGTGAGATCGCGCCAATCGGCATGATTTTCCTGGAGTTTTTCAAAAATAAAACGATGCAGGCCTTCGGCCATTTCGCGGCCACCAGCCCATTCGTAGGATTTGTCGTCTAGTCGCAATTTTGCGGTCATGTCGGACGTATCGAGAAACATTTTCATAGTTCTAGCTCCCTAGTGCCATCGCTGTTGATTTTGATGGTGATTTTTATGCAGTCTTTGGGCAAAATGTTTTCGATGTCGTCGCCCCATTCGACTACGACTACGGTGTTTTCGGCGGAAAGGGCTTCGGCGAGGTCGTCGGCCATCAAACCTGGGTCGTCGAGACGATAGAAATCATAGTGGATGAGATTTTTGCCGGAGCCGGCATAGGACTTCGAGATAGTAAAGCTGGGGCTGGTGACCGGTTCGACAATGCCGAGACCTTTGGCAAGGCCGCGAGTGAAGGTGGTTTTGCCAGCGCCAACATCGCCGATGAGCTCGATGACGGCGGGAAGAGTGAGTTTTTTGGCAAAATCAGCGCCAAATTGGAGCATTTCGGCTTCGGAAGAGATAATCATTCTTATATTATAACATATTTTTCGATTAATCTACCCCCCACGTCTCGCCCCTCCAGGCCTCGCCCCTCCCCGCAAGGGCTGTGTTGGAGCTTTGCCCTCCAACAGGGGCGGGGGTGGGCGGGCGCATGACGTCACTCATTCCGACTT
>CAYZRN010000061.1:1281-2155 GCA_964480855.1 uncultured Candidatus Saccharibacteria bacterium
GGCTTCGGAAGAGATAATCATTCTTATATTATAACATATTTTTCGATTAATCTAAATCTACTACCACACTATTGGAAATATTGTAGATGCCATGCTCGACAAAGACGATTGGTTCAATTTCGTAATTACCACTGGTAGCGACATAGAGCGGGATACGAATTTCGTCTGGTTGATAACGTTCAGAAAGATTAAGTTTGACATATTCGTTATTATTGCGGCTCAGGTAAAGCCCGTTAGCAGCTGAGAAAGTGGCGGAGAATTTAAGCGAGGAGGGGAGGGCGATATTAAGCTCACCATTACGAGTTTCGCCGGACAAAGTTGAAACATCGATGACCAAAGTCGCCGTCTCATTTGCTATCTTATCGCCTTCCAGGCGAATCGAAAGGTCTTCGGAATAGTTGTCGCTTAGTTCAGAAATACGCCCTTGATAATAATAGGTCGCAAAAAGATCGTTTGACCTTGTTTTAAATTCTAAGTCGGAGAGATCAGCCATATAGAGAACTCGTTTTGCAATTGTTAAGCCAGAAAGGGCAATTTCTTCTCTACTGCTAGATGTTTTTACCTCAATTTTTTCTTCAGTTTCGAGATCAGCTTCGTTATTTTCGAAGAAGGAGATAATTGCAAAACGAAGATAGGCAGAAGTTTCATCATTCGCAATCAACCCATCAATTAATGCAGCTGCATCAGATTTACTAATGAAGCTAGCAAGAATCGCGCGAATACCAGTATCAGTATTTTCCCCTAGGTTCGCATAGATTTCGGAAGCTGAGTTATAGTCTCCAATAAAGGCGTAGGCGAGGGCGAGCAGTTGCCTACCTTCGTCAGATAAACTTTCTCGGTCAATCGCATTCAGATCAAGGAGAACTGGACTCTT
>CAYZRN010000062.1:0-2154 GCA_964480855.1 uncultured Candidatus Saccharibacteria bacterium
TTGATGGAGAAGACATCCTCGATTGGCATGAGGAATGGCTTGTCGAGATCGTGTTCTGGGATGTCGAAGTATTCGTCCATAGCTTTGACGAGGTCCATGACGGCTTGTTCGTTTTCCGGATCGCCTTCGAGAGCCTTGGTGGCGGAACCTTTGATGATTGGGGCGTTGTCGCCGTCAAAGCCATATTTGTTCAAAAGTTCGCGGACATCCATCTCGACGAGTTCGACGAGTTCTGGGTCAGCGAGGTCCATTTTGTTCAAGAAAACGATGATTTTTGGAACGTTAACTTGGTGGGCAAGAAGGACGTGCTCACGGGTTTGGGGCAACGGACCATCGTTGGCAGCAACGACGAGGATAGCACCATCAACTTGGGCAGCACCGGTAATCATGTTTTTGATGTAGTCGGCGTGGCCTGGCATATCGACGTGAGCGTAGTGGCGTTTTTCAGATTCGTACTCTTGGTGAGAAGTAGCGATGGTGATACCACGAGCTTTCTCTTCTGGAGCGTTATCGATTTGGTCATAAGCAACAGCTTTGTTGACGTCGGAAGGAAGTTTCTTCGCGAGGACGTTAGTGATAGCAGCGGTGAGGGTGGTTTTGCCGTGATCAACGTGGCCCATGGTGCCGACGTTAATGTGTGGCTTGGAACGGTCAAAATTTGCCATTCATTCTCCTTTTATATTTTATTACCGCTCGAAGTACTAATAAAAAACCAACTTCGAGACTCTACCTTGTTATTTTAGACTATTTTTTGGTGATTGTAAAGGGATAAAACGAGAAAAATTCCAAATAAGCTTGACTTTTTTGGCGAAGTGTGATATAATGGGAATATCGGGTTGTTTTTCCCAAGAACAGCCTAGAACTTTAGAAAGAGGTGCAAAAAAATGGCAAGAATTTGGGAAGTATCGAGCAGAAAAGGCTTAGACACGTTTGGTAGACATTTGGTGGAGCAGTTCGCAGATGAACATGCTGGCGATCCGGACGGAACTTGGATAATCGGCAAATTCGGCGGCATGGCTAACGCCGTGGAGTTTGCGATGCCGAGGGGCGTACAGAAGGAGCCGGATGAATGTCTGGAGTTACACCAGATTTATACCGAGGGTGGCCGCCCGATTTATGCTTTCAGGGTTTTGGACGATAGTATTCTTTTCGGCGATAAGCTGGTGATGTTTGACCAGGTTGGAAGTTTGTTGTTCTTCCATATCGCCGATGAAAGAGTTGAGTCCAGCCTATCCGCGAGAGCAGCGATGTCCGTTCGATCGGGCGTAGACCGATTGAACGCTGGTTTCCGTGGTCGAGCGTCTGCGCTAGTCTCGCCGCTTTTCACTAACCCTTAATTTTTACCCACCCCTCAAAAAATCCCCCGGGAGTCTCTCGGGGGATTTTCCTTGCGCGATTATTTCGAGTTACGCTTCTCGATGATGTCTTGAGCGACGTTGGGCGGAACTTCCTCATAGGCAAAGAGTTCCATCGAAGATGCAGCGCGACCTTGGCTCATGGAGCGGAGATCGGAAGTGTAGCCAAAGAGGTTGGCAAGAGGACAGAAAGCTTTGATAAGCTTGGTGCCGCCGTTTAGATCTTCCATTTCGTCGATGCGGCCACGGCGAGAGTTGATGTCGCCGATGACATCGCCCATGAATTCTTCTGGGGTGGTGATTTCGAGTTTCATCATTGGCTCGAGAAGAACAGGGTTGGCTTTTTTGATACCTTCGCGAGTAGCAAGGGAGCCAGCGAGTTTGAAGGCGAGCTCGGAGGAGTCGACATCGTGGTAGGAACCATCATAGAGAGTGGCTTTGACGTCGACGACCGGATAGCCAGCGATAACGCCGCCGTTCAAAGTTTCGCGGACACCTTGTTCGACAGGTTTGCGATATTCTTGAGGAACAACGCCACCTTTGATTTGGTCGATGAACTCGAAACCTTTGCCGGCTTCGTTGGGCTCAAATTTAATCCAGACGTCACCATATTGACCGCGACCACCGGATTGTTTGATGTGTTTACCTTGGGCCTCGGCGGTACCACGGATGGTTTCGCGGTAGGCAACTTGAGGAGCGCCAGTGTTGGCTTCGACGCCGTGTTCGCGTTTCAAACGGTCGATGATGATTTCGAGGTGGAGCTCACCCATACCGGAAATGATGGTTTGGCCAGTCTCTT
>CAYZRN010000063.1:0-2134 GCA_964480855.1 uncultured Candidatus Saccharibacteria bacterium
TGGCTTGGCGCCAGACGGTTTCGGACTGCGCTTCGACGCCCATTTTGCCGTCGAAAACGACAACGGCGCCATCAAGAACGCGCAAGGAGCGTTCAACCTCAGCGGTGAAGTCGATGTGCCCCGGGGTATCGATGATGTTGATTTGGTGGTTCTTCCAATAGACGGTAACAGCGGCAGAAGTGATTGTGATACCGCGCTCTTTTTCCTGTTCCATCCAGTCGGTTTCGGCACCACCGGTGCCACCTTTAACAAGGTCGATTTTGTGTTTGAGACCGGTGCGATAAAGAATCGCCTCGGAAGTAGTTGTCTTGCCAGCGTCAATATGGGCGATGATACCGATATTGCGGAGTTTGGACAAATCTTTAATTTCGTTAGCCATAATTTCCTTTTTTTAGCTTAAATTATCGTCAATTTTGTGAAAATTTCTCGTTTTTGCTCAATTTTCAGATAGGGACTCTAAAAATGTTGTAAATTTTACAACATTTTTGTCTCCTTCCTGAAACTCAACATTTTTTGTTCCCTGTTGGGAGGCAAAAACTGATTACATCTTGATTTCGGCATCAACGCCAGCAGGGAGAGCGAGATTTTGGAGACTCTCGATGGTTTTCGGGGTGGCGTTTTCGATGTCGATGAGGCGTTTGTGGACTTTCATTTCAAAAGCTTCACCACCGGTTTTGTAGACGTGTGGGGATTTGACGACGGTGAAAGTGCTGCGTTTGGTCGGGAGAGGGACCGGCCCAGAGACGGAAGCTCCGGTGCGGATTGCAGTGTCGACGATTTGTTTGGCGCTTTGGTCGATGACGCGGTGGTCATAGGCCTTCAAGCGAATGCGGATTTTCAGGCCTTCGGATTTGGTAGTTTTTTTGGCTTCAGCCATTAGTTTTTCCTTTCTTCTCTGGAACTTCAGATGAAAACTTAGATGTTTCGTCGATGAATTAACAGAGATGGATAAAATGATGTTATTGCCGAAAAATTATACCAAAAAACAGAGACGGAGTCAAGAAAATTAGTCGAGGGTGGCGCGGAGGAATTGGCGAGAGAGATAGGTTTGACGTTGTTGGGACCAATCGCCGGTGCAGGTGATGATGGTGAGGGATTCTTTGCCGGCTTCGGGGGATTTGAAGGCGGTTTTCATATATTCGTTGGACTCAGAAAGTGGAACGGTGATGTTTTCTTTGACGGTATAAGTGAAGATTTGGCCGTCGCCGCGCTCGATGGTGACTTTGGCGCCGATTTGGACGTTGGGGAGATATTTGAAAACGCCGACTTTGGTGGGGCCACCGTTGTGACCGTCGAGGACCATAACTTTGCCGCTACCTGGGGTGCCAGATTGGTTATACCAACCAACATCGAAGATGCCGGTCGGGGTGTCGAGTTCGCCGGAAGTTTTAACGCCGACAGAAAGAACACGGGCGTTTTCGACGCCGATGGAGGTGATGGTGAGATAGCGAGGTTGGTAGGCGGGAACGTTGTGGGCGGCGATTTCGGTGTCGGTGACTTCGGTTTCGTCGACATCCTCAGCTTCAGCGGAGGCAGCTACAGAGGCGCGTTCGGAGCCAGTTTTGGCGGAGATGTAGTTGCTTTCCCAGATGGCGATTTTGAGAAAAAAGCCACCGATGATGAGGAGAAGGACGCCGTAGATTGATTTTTTGATGATGTTTTTGATTTTGCTACTTTTTAGATTCATTTTTGAAATCGTCGTAAGTTACCATTAGCGCTCTGGAATTTAGTGAACGGAGATTTTCGATACCCACCGTTACTAGAATAAGAAGACCAGTACCACTGATTGAGAGCCCGACTGGGTAGCCGAGAGTGAGAATGAAGATGTAGTCGGTAATGAACGGAAGCATGGCAATCAAACCGAGGGCGAAGGAACCGAAAAGATTGAGGCGAGTGATGATTTTCGAGAGGTATTCGGAGGTTTTTAGACCGGGACGGACGCCTTCGATGAAAGCACCTTGTTTTTGGAGATTATCGGCAATTTCTTTGGTGTTGAACATGATGGAAGTGTAGAAGTAGGTGAAGAGAATGACGAGGACAAAATAGACGGCTGGATAGAAGAACCATTTGGCGGTGATACTCTTTTTCTGTCTCCCTTACCGAACTGATAACGGATATACATGCTTAATAGTGA
>CAYZRN010000064.1:0-2069 GCA_964480855.1 uncultured Candidatus Saccharibacteria bacterium
CGCATCCTGAATGTTCAAGTCTTGCATACCCAAGCATCCATTCGATAAAGTCAGGTAACGACACTGCCATCTACAAAATCGCTGCCGGCGAAAGTCAAACCATCCTCTATCGCATCACTGTGCCAGACGACATCCCCGAGGGCGGTCAATATTGCGTTATCTTCGCCGAAAGCATCAACGACACGCCGGTCGCCTCGACCGGTATCACCGCCGTCACTCGCGTCGCTTTGACTCTTGTCGGTCATGGCTCGGGCGTCACCAACGAATTCGCCGAAATTGTCGACTTCAACATCAGCCACCCTTTCACTAGCGAGGGAATTACCGCCTCCTCAAAAATCAAAAACAGCGGCAACACTGATTTTGAAGCCTCCTATGCCTTCACCGTCAAAACCATTTTCGACAAAGTCGTCTACACCGACTCCTCGACTTATACCATTCTCCCGGAAACCGAGCGTAGATTCGGTTTAACTTGGGCTGATGCGCCAGTTTTCGGCGTTTTCAAAGCCACCTTCACCGTTGCCGCTGCCGATGCTGTCCGCGAAGAAACCCATCTTGTCTTTATTGTCCCCATTTTCGTAATCGTGATACTGCTTTTGTTATTGACAGCGATAATCATATGGGTTATAATTCTCATTAGAAAGCGCAAAGAGCGCAGCTCACGCCTAGTTGTCTAGGTGAGCGCCGGTCTTGCGAGCGACCGAGCTCTTGCGTATCAAAACAAATATTAAAAACAAAAAGCGAGTGTAGAGCATGAAAAAAACCAAGAAAAAAATATTAGGTTTTTTGGGATTAGTCGCTGTTGTAGTTATGACAGTGATTGCCTATTCTATTCCTAGCCCAGGCGTCGGTGCCGTCTCCAGTTTTACGGATACGATTATCGTCCACGTCTACGATAGATACCCAAAAATCACCATCACAAACCCCACCAACGAAGAAATTCTAGTCGGAGCCGATCATATTGCTTCTTATGATTGGGAAAACTCCACCAGCGCCGATTTTATTCTGACTTTTGATGGCACAACAGTCACTTCTTGGCACGACGATTATGGTAGTTTTGAACCGGGTTCTCACCCAGTTGGTAGTGGCAACCATGCCATCACCCTCAACGAATATGGTCGCTATATTCTTTCCTCCACTGCCGTTGGCCCGATTGGCTCCTTCGAAGATAGCGTAATCATCTATCGCCTCGCTACCAGCGTTTCCTATATCGACGCCACTACAGACAACGACCCGAATTTCGAAATCGACTATGACGACCAAGTCGCTATGCTCGAAATCCAAGTTTTTGACGAAAACGGCAACCCGATTTTCGCTGAACCTATCCTCGTTCCGGCCCAACCAGGCGGAGTCATCAACTACACCATCGACATGCCAGATGGCTCAAACGACGGCACCTACCAAATCGTCGTTCGTGGTCTCGACGAACTAGGCGAAGAAATCAGCGACCCGTCATCCACGGAATTTGAATACATCGCTCCCGCACCGGATATTCCGGACACTGGCTTCTCGCTCACTCAGCTCAATATCGCAAAATCCGACTTTCTCATCACTGGCCTCCTCATCTTCTTCTCCGCCGCCATCGCCGCCATCTTTCTCGTTAATCGCAAAAAAGAACGCTAATTAAAACTCTGATGGGCGTTCTAAACTGCGAGGACGCCCATCAACAAGAAAGGATAAAATGCCAAAAAATCAAAAAACCACCAAAACAGCCAAAAAAGGCGTCAAAAAAACCACTACGCAAAAATCCGCCAAGGGACTCAAATGTCCCGAAACACACACCTTGAAAAACCTCATTCTCCTCTGGCTCTGCATCCTAGCCGCTGGTCTTCTCGGTGTCTTTGGGTTTGCCTATCTCGTCCCGATCGCCAAAGAAAATGCTCGCGCTAGCGCTACCTCGAAGATTCAAGGACACGGTTGCTACACTTCTGAAGTCACCAACGTTTGCGAATAATCTACGATTTCCCCCTGAAAAACAGAGACAAATAAAAAAATGTTGTAAAAATTACAACATTTTTTATTACCTTAAATTCCTAAAATGGTGAGTCGGGAGGGGCTCGAACCCTCGACAC
>CAYZRN010000065.1:0-1668 GCA_964480855.1 uncultured Candidatus Saccharibacteria bacterium
ACGATGAAGAGATGCGAGGGGGCGTCCTCGCGCGCGGGCTTCTCGACCATGCCGGCCGCGAGGCCCAAATCACCTTCAAAAACTCCGCCGGCGAGCCAGTTTCTCTCGCCCCTGGCCAAACTTGGCTTTCCGCCATCCCCACCTACGGCTCAATTAGCTACGAATAAAAAAACACCTCTCTAGGGTGTAATGGTGATTCCGGCGGGAGTCGAACCCGCGATTTTCTGGATGAGAACCAGACGTCCTGGACCACTAGACGACGGAACCAATGGGATTATTCTAGCAGTTTTTCTGGGGAAAATCAATATCCTATCCCCTCCCATTATATCACACCATAAGCTTTTTGTCAATACCATAAGTTTTTTAGTTGCTTTTTTCTCTCTTTTGTGCTATAATTTCAGAATTATGAGTAATCTCCCTATCGTAGCTTTGATCGGTCAAACCAACGCTGGTAAATCCAGTTTGTTGAATCGTTTTGCACACAAAAACATCGCCATCGTCGCCCGCGAAGAGGGAACCACTCGCGATAATGTCATCACCAAAATCGACGACCGTTTCATCTTGGTTGACACTGCTGGTCTCAAAGACCCTTCCGATAATTTCGAAAAAACCATCCAGTCCCAAATCGAAGACGCCATTTCCGCCGCCAGCCTCATCATCCTCACTATCGACTCGACCAAATACCCAGATTTTCGTGACAAAGAAATTACCAAAAAGGCTTTGAAGTCCCAAAAACCTGTCCTTCTCGCCCTCAACAAATCTGACCTCGGCGAATCCTTGCCCGACCACGAATTTCTCAAACTCGGCATCAAACCCGACTCCACCTTCCGCGTCTCCGCCACCACCGGCCAAGGAACAAAAGACCTAAAATCCGCAATTTTCCACCATCTTCCGCCAACCAGCCCAGAAAAATCCGCTTCTTCCCGCATCACCATCTCCCTCATCGGTCGCCCCAACGTCGGCAAATCCAGTCTCTTCAACTCCCTCGGCAAAAAACAACAAGCCATCGTCAGCTCCCGCCAGGGCACCACTCGCGACATCAACCGTCTCGAGCTAAAGTTCAAAGGCCAAACTCTCGAAATCCTTGACACTGCCGGTCTCAGAAAACCTGGCAAACGCGAAGTCGGCATCGAAAAATTCTCCGCCATCCGCACCCTCGCCGCCATTGAAGAGTCCGACGTTTGCGCCCTCCTCATCGACGCCACCGAACCCCACAGCAAACTCGACCAATCTCTCGCTGGCGAAATCGTCAAAGCCGGCAAGGGAATTATCGTCGTCCTCACCAAAACCGACCTTGTCGAAAACACCGACAAAATCCTCGACGACCTCGAATATGACCTGAACTTCCTCCCGTTCGCCCCTGTTCTCTTGACTTCCAGCGCCACCGGCGAAAACGTCACCAAACTTTTCGAGCTCGCCACCGAAATCGCCGCCACCAGAAAACAAGAAATCAAAACTAGCGACCTCAACAAAATCCTCAACGAGGCCATCATCGAGCACAAACCTTCTGGCCTCAAAAACACTCACCCGAAACCGAAATACATCGTCCAAACCGACACCTGCCCGCCTTGGTTCGTCGTCCACGGTCACGACCTCAACCTCCTTCACTGGTCTTGGAAACGCTTTTTGGAACGCAAAGTCCGCGAAAAATATCCTTTCGTTGGCACA
>CAYZRN010000066.1:0-1605 GCA_964480855.1 uncultured Candidatus Saccharibacteria bacterium
CACCTCAAAATCGACAAACATAAAAAAACTCGCCAGGGAACTGTGGTGATTTCTGTTCGTTCTCATGTCAAAAACATCGAATTCCATTGCGTCTCAACAGAGGTAGACTATGTCAATTTGCAGTCAAAATCTGTGGAAAAAGTCGATTTTGAACTAGAAGATGGCGTTCTGACGCTTTCTGAGGTGCCTTCTGGCGTTTTAACCCTCGAAATAGGGTTCCATGGCTCTCTCAACGAAAACATGCAAGGAGCCTATCTCAGCACCTATAAACACCAAAACAGGGAAAAAACTCTCGTTTCTACCCAATTTGAGTCTCATTATGCTCGCGAGTGCTTCCCCTGTATCGACGAACCGGCCGCCAAGGCTGTTTTTGAGCTTTCTATCTCTATCCCAGAGAAGGATAAGGATATCGTCATCTCGAATATGCCCATCAAAAATGTTGTAAAAAATACAACATTTTTCGAGCCTACCCCAAGAATGTCGACCTATCTCCTCGCCTTTGTCATCGGTGAATTTCAGTCAAAAACCATCAAAAACCAGCACGGCGTCGATATCACGACTTTCGTTCCTCTCAACCAGCGCCCCGAAACCATCGATTTTGCCAACGAAATTGCCGCAAAAAGCCTAGATTACTACGACGAACTTTTCGGCACCCCTTATCCGCTCCAAAAACTCGACCAAGTCGCCATTCCCGACTTCGAGGCTGGCGCGATGGAAAACTGGGGTCTCGTCACCTATCGCGAATCTTGCCTCCTTGCCGACGAGAATTCCTCTCTCGACACCAAAAAATCCGTCGCCGTCACCATCTCCCATGAACTCTCCCACCAATGGTTCGGCAATCTCGTCACCATGAACTGGTGGGACGACCTCTGGCTCAATGAAAGTTTCGCTAGCGTCATGGAATATTATGCCATCGATGCCATCCACCCAGAGTACAACATCTGGGAAGATTTCTTTACTGGCGGCTGCCTCTCCGCCTTGCGTCGCGACGCCCTCCTCGGCGTCCAAGCCGTCAAACAATCCGTCAACGATCCCGCCGAAATCGCTACTCTCTTCGATGGCGCCATCGTCTACGCCAAAGGCGCTCACCTCATGTTGATGCTTATCCGTCTCATGGGAGAAAAACAATTTTTCAAGGGAATCAAAAAATATTTCGCCAAATATGCCTATCAAAACACCGAAGGCGACAATCTCTGGTCGTCTCTCCGACCATTCGCTAATTTCGACGTCAAATCCTTCATGCACGCCTGGATTTCTCAGCCTGGCTACCCCGTCCTCACCGACGGTGTCGCCCAGCGTTTTTTGCTCTCTGGCGATACCGACCAAACCCAGTGGCCTCTCCCTGAAATCACCGATGATATGTCCGGCCACTATCTTCACAATCTTTCTGGCCCCGAGTTTTCTGAAATGCTCGAAAAATTCCCCAGCCTCTCCATTGAACAGCGCCTCCGTCTTCTCATCGACCGCATGCTACTGGCCAAAACCCCTATCGTCTCTTCTTCGTCTCTGATGGAGCTCCTGCCAAAATTCAAAACCGAGGTTTCCGCCCCAGTTTGGGCAATTCTTCTCTCGATTATCGCCGATCTAAAGCTCTTTTTCCCCACC